>NZ_CP032820.1 GCF_003991565.1 Butyricimonas faecalis
ATGAGCGAAAGATTTGATTACGAACAGTTCAAGGCGAACGCCATAGAACAATTGAAGGCGGGAGTACCACTATCCGGCAAGGACGGAGTATTGGCACCGCTGTTGGAGAATCTGCTTAACAGCGCGCTGGAAGGAGAGATGGACAGCCATCTGGAAGGAGTAGAACGGGAGTACGGGAATCGGCGCAACGGGCACATGAGCAAGCAGGTCCAGACCTCGATGGGCGAAATAACGATCAACACGCCGCGGGACAGGGACGGGACATTCGACCCGCAGGTTGTCCGGAAGAGGGAGAAGATACTGGCGGACTCATTGGCGGACAGGATAATAGGGCTGTATGCCATCGGGAACAGCACGAGGGAGATAAGCGACATACTGGAGGAGCAGTTCGGGAACAGGATATCGGCGGAGACGATCAGCAGCATCACGGACAGGGTGCTGCCGGAGATCCAGGCATGGAAGAGCCGGGCGCTGGAAAGCGTCTATCCCATAGTATGGCTTGATGCGGTGCATTATAAGGTGATGGACGAGAAGAACCGTCCTGTGACCAGAGCCATATATAATGTTCTGGCAATCAATTCGGAAGGCCGCAAGGAATTGCTCGGGATGTACATATCCAAGAGCGAGGGTGCGAACTTCTGGCTGGGTGTCCTGACCGACCTCCAGAGCAGAGGAGTCCGGGACATCCTCATAGCGTGCGTTGACGGGCTGAAGGGTTTCCCGGATGCGATAGCGAGCGTCTTTCCCGAGACCACGGTGCAGTTGTGTATAGTCCACCAGATACGCAACTCGATAAAGTATGTGGCCAGCAAGCGGCAGAAGGAGTTCATGAAGGATCTGAAGCAGGTCTACCAGGCGGTGAACAAGGATGCGGCGGAACAGGCTCTGGATGAGCTGGAACTGAAGTGGGGCGAGGACTATCCGATAGTCATCAAGAGCTGGCGTGACAACTGGGAAAGGCTCAGCGCGTACTTCCAATACTCCGAACACATACGGCGCATAATATACACCACCAACACCGTGGAGGGCTACCACCGCCAGTTGCGTAAGGTCACCAAGAACAAGGGGGTCTTTCCGAACGACACAGCCCTCGAAAAACTTGTGTTTATGGCATTTACAAGAATCAGACGCAAGTGGACGCAGCCTGTCCAGAACTGGGGTCAGACTGCCCAGCAACTGGCCATCCTGTTCCCGGACAGGTTCAGGATACTGTCCTGAAAAAACACTATTATTTGGAGTTCTTTGATAGGTTTGATAAATTAGCGGTTGGAGTAGGCGGCCATGGCCGCCTACTCCGACACAACAAAACTAAACTTGACACAGTTCAGTTTACACTCCCTTTTACTGAAGTTTGCATTAATAAAGAATATACTACAGCTGATATATGCGCAACATATTGTGACGCTTGTGATTCATTTCCCTTGAAATCCTTAACAAATACCGCTAAGGTATAACTGATATTATTAGGCAGACATATATAGGCAACATCATTGTGAGCTGCAAGAACACCATTTTCATTAACATAACCTGAACCTGTCTTATGCGCTATAACAACCCCTTCTTTATCAAGAAGTGGAGCTGCTATCCTATCTACACCTGTTTTGCATTCTTTTAACGTATTCTTAATGAAACTTTGTTTCTCATCATCGATAAGACCTTCAGTAAACAAACGATTCATCAACATTGCAGCACCAAGAGGAGATGTATAGTTAGAGTAAGCCTTGTTATGGTCAGCCGACATTTCCTCTTCCGTATAAGCTATCTGAAAACTTGAACGAGGAATGAGTGTGGCTATAAAACTATCTGTTTGAGCGACATTAACCATATCCTTAAACATAAGGTTGCTTGCATTGTTGTCACTCTGAGTAAGAGTATAACGCAGCAAATCTCTCACTGTCAATGATATGACTGGCCCTGAATAATCTTTCAGCATAGGACTCCAAGTCTTTGGGTCAAGTTTATCCCTATTTATATTTACTAAGGTATCAAGTGAAATTCCTTTATTGTCAAAGTCATTACAAAGAGCTAATGCCTGATGAACCTTAAACACACTCATCATAGGATAAACACTCTTATTATTGACCTTAACCGTATCTCTGTTATTAACAATAACCGCCACACCAATTTCGCCAGGACAAGCTGAGACAATTTGAGAAATGCTATCAGTCAAAACATTTGTTAAAGGAGGATTTGCGCTATCTTTTGTCGCTGATTTATGGAACAATGAAAATACCAAGATGAAAATGCAAACTAAAGCTATACACAAAACTACGATTTGTTTTTTTCTGTTTTTTCCCATGTTTATATTATTTATATTTGTTTGACGAGAATATCTTTATTTGCCGACAAAGGTACATAACTTTACGGAAAAATATGTTTCTAAAATATATAAATAGACAGCTGTGGGGAAAAATTAGATAATTAAAAAGGCTAAATGACTGAAAATAATCACTTAGCCTTTTAATCCGTACCCAGACCCGTACTTCGTAATTGCTGCGCCCATCATTCAAGACTGTCAAATCGGGTCTTTCCTGTCAAGCCAATGATGCCTATGCGTATGCCAAACACATGGATTACGGATTTCTCGTTCCGTGAACAAACACTTTATCCGCAACTCTGCTATGTGGTGTATTGGCTTAACTCCATTTCTATGGGCAACACTTTTGTTGCAGATTTCAAGCAGCTTTTATCGAAATACCCATCAGTAAGAACCCGTTTATTAGGCTTTCCTCATAATTGGGAACAAGAGCCTTTGTGGAGATAAAATAATTGCCCTGTTTCTTAAAAAGCACTGGGGCAAACCAGCTCCGTCTTTAATTGTTTCCAATAAATGGATTGTTTCAAGCCCCTATAGAAAGAGAACAAAAATTCCTGTGTGAAAATTAATCTACGACAAGGAGCAAGCAAGGAGCAATATCAAACAAAAATCAATACCTTTGCAGTACATATGAGATAGACCAAAACAAAAGTGGAATATCGGAAACGAATAGCAAGGAAAAGAGAAGAAACGACCCAAGTTGATGTCCTTTTTGAGTTAATAATCAATAAAAGCGTTAAATCTTCACCTTTTAGAATGTGCAATTAAAAATAACAACCATATTTCTGACTTATTATCTATAAAATATTGAGTAATAATCGGTTGTAAATACTTAGATTAAATACAAATTAACATTGATAGTAGCCTACAAAAAAAACGAGTAGGAGTTGACGAGTTGCTAGAAGTAATTAAAATGCAAAATGAAATTAATGAGCTAAGAAAAAATGGGAAATTAACTCCAGAAGACACTGTACGAATAAAAGATTTATACCATAAATTAAATAAATAGCGTATGAAACAGATTAATATTAAAAAACCTAAGTACATCATTCCTATACTCATCCTACCTTTTATCCTAGGGATAGGATGGCTAGTTAAGGATATGATAAACTCTGCCCCAGCAGAAGAAACTACATTAGTAGAAACGGAAGAATTAAATCTTGATATTCCTGATGCTAATTTAGAAAAAAGAGAGATAAAAAGTAAATTTGAATCACTCAAAGGAGCTTTCAATAAATCTTCTGATTATTCATCAATACAAACCATAGATAAAGAAGAAGAAGTTAGCGAAATTGAAAGTTCTGGTTCTCTTTACTCCAATGATGAAATAAGGCAAATTGACAGTTTAAATCAAGCTTCTAGAATCCGAGAAAAGGAATTGGAACAACAAATAAAAGGATTTCCTACTATAGATGAATCAAGTCAAACAGAAACTAGGAAAGCTCCTGAAAAATCCAAGATGCAAGAAGAAATGGAGCTTTTTAAAATGCAAATGGCTTATATAGATTCATTGCAAAATCCACGTCCTAGAACACCTCAAAAAAAACAAGATGAAAAGCCAAAAGAAAAGGCTATAGAAGTTGTAAAAGCGAAAAATCCCGCAGAAGTATATTTTAATACTGTAGGGAAAGAACAAAAAACTTCACTAATCACAGCTATATTAGATGAAACTTTAAAAGTAACAGATGGTAGCCGAGTACGCATACGGCTTTTAGATGATATAATGATTAATGACGCTCTTTTAACTAAAGGCACTTACCTATATGGGAATGTATCTGGCTTTAAAGCTCAAAGAGTACACATTAATATTTCCTCTATAATGGTTGATGGCAGACAAATGAAAGTAGATTTATCTGTATATGATAATGACGGACAAGAAGGTTTCTTTGTTCCTTCATCAGCTTTTAGAGATTTGAGTAAAGATGTTGGAGCGCAAATAGGAAGCCAAACTATACAAATGAACAGCCAATCAGAAGGAGTAGAACAATTCGCTTTAGGTGCTTTACAAGATGCTTACCGTAGTACAACCCAAGCTCTTTCCAAAAACATCAAAAAAAACAAAGCCAAATTAAAATATAACACACAAGTTTTTTTAGTAAACAACAAAGATAAAGAACAATAATATGAGAAAGATTTTTATTGCATTATGCACAATGGTTTCTGTTATTACAGGAAATGCACAGAACACCCCTATTGGAGAAAACATCGAGCTTGCAGGTGAAAACCCAGAAGAACTAAAGGTTATATATGTCAACAAAGATGTTTCAACGCATTTTATAGCTATGGAAGATATAAAATATGTTGATATATCAGTCAATGATATTGTTGGCGATATTCCTACTGGTAACTCTCTTAGAATAAAGCCCACAAAAGAAGGAGCTAGTGGAGTTATCACCATTGTTACAGAAAGATTTTTCGTACAATATATGCTAGTATATAGTAGCGATTTAGCAAAAGCATACACTCGCTTTAATATCCCTTATGCTGATTTACGTAGCTATATGAATCCAGAAGTGAACTTAACCAAAGCACAAATGTATGATTACGCACATAGAATGTTTATTTCAAAAAATAAATTCTATGATGTTTCCAGTAAAAGTAACCTAATGAAAATTGTACTAAACAATATCTACACATTAGATAAGTATTTCTTTATTGATATTTCTATGATTAATAAAACAAAAATACGATATGATATAGACCAAATACGCTTCAAAATAGAAGATAAAAAACAAACAAAGGCTACTAATTTTCAATCTATAGAAATACTTCCATTGATGCAAGTTAATAAGAATCTTGTTTTCAAGAAGAACTATCGAAATATTTTTGTCTTTGAAAAATTTACTTTCCCAGACGAAAAAGTTCTTACCATAGAAATATCTGAAAAACAGATTTCAGGACGTACTATAACATTAAGAATTGATTATGCAGACATTCTTCATGCAGATGCTTTTACCGAATAAATAAAAACAGGAATTAATATGGAAACAAACTCACGCCCAGAGGCAACCGCTTCCCCCGTTAAGCAGGGACAGTACAGCCCACGGAAAAGGAAAGACACCACGCCGAAAGTAAACCCGCAGCTTGCGGTAGAACTGGTATATCAAGAATTGAAACGTGTCGAAGCCTATACAAAGCGCATAGAAAAGGCTATGGAAAAAGGCAGCCAACTTGAGATGTCTATAGAAGAACTAATAAAAACATTAAAAGAAGAATCCAAGAAGCGAGAAGAATATTACATTTTAAAGCGAGGTATTTTGTTAACACAGATACTCCTTCTCGGTTTTTTAATTTTAATTGCTATATATAAATTCTGGTTTTAATAATTAAAAATAAAACATATGAATATTCTCAATGAGAAAAAAGAAGTAACTCCAATTATAACCCCAAGTCTTGGTTATAAATTACGTTCCATTAACTGGAACGAGGATTTCTATTTTGACAACCCCATTGATAAAGAGAAAATAAATAGTATTCCCAAAGCTATAGAAATATCCAAAGATATATTTCTTGCTATTGAGAAGAGTGGAATGCAGTATAGAGAAACTTATAAATGGGATGAATATTTATACTTCAAAATGACAGCGGAAAATATTTTTGCAGCAACCATATACTATTACTGCAAACACTATCCTAAAGAATATTGTAATCTTGCTTACATCATAGCAACCGTATGTAATCCTGATATAAGTATTTTGTCAGAAATGCTAAAGCGTGATAGGGAAACTGAAATATTTATAAGAGGATTGAATGAGTGTCATACCTTAAATGTTGGTTCGGAATTCACTGGAATCAAAAATGAATTAACCACATATTTAGGAAGGCTATATACTAAAGAATTCTTCTATTTGTTCACAGAAGGAAAATATTCCCCTAATACATCCCAATTTATCCTACTTCACTATTTCGATAATGTAATATGGCAAGTGGAACAATTACAGAAAAATGGTTTTTTGTTCTTGGAATCAAATATAAAAAAAGAGAATGATGAAGAATCCTTATATGATAGTTATGATGATGGCATTCCTATAAAATTTCTAATAAACAAAGGGCGTCTTGATTTTTCGAAAATCATGTATGAATCCACAGAAAAAAAATGAAACTAACAATATTAAATAATAACACAATGAAGAAAATTATATTTCTTATTATGATTTCATTTATTTCCCTAAAGTCAATGGCTGGTGATGGTGATAAGTTTTTTAATATTTCAGGAGGTTGGCAATGGAAAAATACTGTCAATGCAGTTGTAGGGCTGGAGTTTGAAGGTAAATATCACAATGCTTATGAACTATATATTGATTTAGCTACAGCATATGATAAATGCCCGGTATGTAATAAGGTATGCTCTGATAGTTTCTGGAGCTATAAAACATTCGGCATAGGTGCAGCATATAAACCTACAATCTCACGAGGCAAAAACAGTAATTTAAGATGGAGGTTTGGAGCAGATTTAGGAGCTAACAGAAAAGGGTTTCAGGCTTCCATTGATATAGGTTTAGAATATAGCTATTCATTTAGAAATGGAATGCAAGTCTTTGTAATGCAAAAAAATGATTTTGTATTTTGGACACGTGACCATTTCCGAAATGGATTATTAGTAGGTGTTAAATTTCCAATAAATAAATAAATAAATAAGTATGAAAAAAATATATATAATTCTATTATCCATTATAGGGGTAATATCATCATGTACAAAACACGAAGATATTATAGACACATCATTACAGCCGGGTAGTATCTTATGTAGTGATGGAAGTATAGTGCATCCCTCGCTTTTTTCACCCAGTGAAAAAGAAGCCATTGGAGTTGTATTTTGGTGTAATGATGGGAATAATCCAAATATAAAAGAAACCGCTTATGCCGTTTCATTAGAAGATTTAGAAGAAAATCCTTTAATAGACACAGACGAGGATATAGCTAATGTTTCGGAAGATGAAAACAGCTTTGATGGAGCAGCTAATACTGCCGCAATAATGAACTTTGCTATAAAGGATAGCTTAGCTTATCCAGCAGCTCAAAAAGCTATAGAATATGCGCCAAAAGGTGTTACAGGTTGGTTTATTGGCTCTATCGCACAAAACAAAGCAATCTCTAATAATCTTGAAAAGATATATTCTTCTTTCTCAATCATTGGAGGAACGCACTTTGATGGTTGGTACTGGAGTTCTACAGAAGATGGAGCAGGAAAAGATACTCCTAAAGTGTTTGCACTAATTTCTTCATTAACAAAAGGAAGAGCAACCAGTACAAGCAAAAGAAATTCATTTAAAATCAGACCTATTATAGCAATAAGATAATCATGAAAAAGAAAATAATTATACTAGCAGCCTTCGTTATTACATTTTTTACCGCATGTACTTCAACGCATATGATAACTTTCAGTAACGCTGAACTAAGCGACAAAGAAAAAGACATGATAGAAAATAATAGCAACTATTCAACCGCTTCAATAGTTGGTGGAAGTGCAAAATTAGTTAAGGAAGAAAGAGATAAAGCTATCCAAGAAAAGATAGAAGCTAGAAGAAATAAACTAAAAGCTATTGATGGCTTATCAATCTCCAGCTATAAAGATAAAAATGGAAAAGAACAGTTTAAAGCAACAGCTCAAAGTGAAATCTTATTCAAATTTGATTCATATGAATTAAATGAAGAAGCTCAAAAAATGCTTTCTGACTTATGTAATATCATTACTGAAATACCCAATACTAAGATTAAAATAATTGGGCATACTGACAATATAGGAGAAAAACAATACAATATCATACTTTCTAAAAATAGAGCAGCAGCAGTAGGAAATTACCTTAGAACCGCTGGTATAGAAACAAACAACATAACAGAAGATGGAAAAGGATATAGCGAACCCATTGCAGACAATACAAGTGAAGCTGGACGTGCTAAAAATAGGAGAGTAGAAATATTTATCACAAATGATGAATATTAAAAAGAGAGATTTCTATTAATAAAGACCGGGAGATAAAACTCTCGGTCTTTATTAATAGTCTGGAAAGAAATTGATACCGTACTTTTCGGAGTTGCGGCATTGATGGGTAAACATGGCATGATGAAATGATACCGAATTATCATTCCTGGCACACCCTGCAGAACGACCTTTTGATACCAAATACAAAAGCAGCCGGAAGCCGGACGCAAAAAATTGATACCATAAAACATTAGGGAAAAAGAACAGGAACAAAATACAATATTATATATATAAATAATATACGAATATATAATATATAAACAAATAATATATAATATATGATTAATATACTCCACTTCCAGAAAAAGCAACACGAAGAATCTTCTTTTCCCTAAAGTTCTTTGTGTCGTTTCTCTCTATATCTGAATACAGAAAAACGGCTGCATCATAAAAGAAAAGACACCGACACCATTCAGGAACTACCGCCCATCGGCAAAAGGATTGCATCTAATTGATACCTTTTCTGCCTGCACTGGAGAGAAACCGGGAAGGTATTTGATACCGTACTTTTCCGGGTTCTGCCCGGCATGGACGATAAGAGAACATTATTATGATACCAAAAACCTTAGGGAAAAATAAAACCTCGGCAGTCTATAAACCTAAAACCATTTTTAACAAAAATAATTGTCCTATTATTTGCGACATTTATAGAAAATCACTATCTTTGAGTATTGAAAATAAAGAGATAAACAAACCTTTAAAGCTGGTTTGGCTGCCAGTATAAAGAACAGCAAACAAAATTATGAATATCTTAAGATTTCTTTTAAGTAGCCTTTTATGGGCTATTGGTGGGGTTCTTGTATTAGCAATCTATGCGTATAGTGAACTAGTCTATTTGATTTTTATTTGCATTGCAATACTAGGATTAACCATCTACTACAGAAAATCCATAATAAAAATGTACGCAGAAATCTTTAATGAGCTAGGAATCAATAAGTATGTTATACAAATTAAAAATCTAAAGAAATACAAAGAACCTATTTACAAACTAATCAATACAATAGGTCTATGATAATTGTTTTTTCTCTATCTTTGCTAAATACATCAGCAAGATAGCTATATAAAATTAGAAAATAAATAGTTATGGAAACTAATCAAACATATCAAAATGAACTTGGTTCGGCTATGCTCCCATTTGTTATGAGAGAATTGGTTGATACAGTCATGAAAAGAAAAACGCTACCTTTAGAAGATGCGTTATACTATATATATTCTTCCAATTTGTACAAGGCATTATTGGACGAGAATACAAAACTATGGTATTCAAGTACATTATCACTTTATGAAGCATTAGAAAAAGAGAAAACAGAACAGAAGAAAGTACAAAAGGACAATCCAAAGATATTGCTTTTTCAAATGTTTTGTGCTGAAAATTACAGGGAAACTAAAAATATAAGTGCTAAAGAAACTCTTTTGCTGTTTTCCAATCATGGCGTTTTTGAATTTCTATATGAAAATTTTGAAATGCTGCACACACAAGATACAGAGTATATATTAGATACTATAATAACTTATATCAATAAAAAGGCATGAAACTATATCACGGCTCAACAGTTACCGTCAAATCCCCTAATATACAGAAAGGGCGTAAAGCTACTGACTTTGGAAAAGGATTCTATACGACAACTAATTTTGAACAGGCTAAGAAGTGGGCAATACTCAAAAGAAATCGGGAACATGGTAAAAAAGCGGTCGTTTCAGTTTATGAAGTCCCCGATAATATTCTTGATAGAGAGTTTTCAGTCCTTCGATTTGATGGGGCTACAAAAGAGTGGCTGGAGTTTGTAGTTAATAACCGCAGAGGAAAAGGAAAAAACAGCTATGATTTAATAATGGGACCCGTTGCCAATGACCAGTTATATGCAACAATCCGGCTTTATGAACAAGGTGTTGTTACGGCTGATGCAGCAATTGAAATGCTAAAGACCCATAAGCTTTTTAACCAACTTTCATTTCATACAGTGAAAGTTATTCCATTATTAAAATTCACAGAATCTATTGAAGTATAAATCATAAAACTATAATGAACCATGAATAAAGAAATGAGCTTGGATGTTGCGCTCGACATTATCGGGACACTCCGCATGATGAAGATAGATGAAATATCAGAAGAGAAGGATGAAAACAGAAAAAAAATACTGCAAAAAGAACTTTCTGTTCTCAACACAGAAGAAAAAATAGCAAATGGATTGTTGCAGTTTGAAGTTTCTGAAAATGTGCGCTTATCAGTCATGGATAAGATACAAAACTATTACGCACCTAAATTGAAAGCATATTATGCAACGCTATGAAGTAGAAGCCATCTTTGAACAAAAAAAAGATGGCTTATTTGAGGACATCAATATATCATCACAAAAGCCTATTGCTATAATCTTAGGTGGACAACCAGCTTGCGGAAAAAGCACTCTTATAAATGTTGCAAAGAAAGACCATCCTAACTTAGATTTTCTCACTGTTAATGGTGACCTTTACAGACAGTTTCACCCCAATAAGGAACTAATAAAAGACCCTATTAAATACCCCATTGAAACCCAGATTTTTTCTAGCGTTTTTACAGAAAAACTAATAGAAGAAGCCATTAAACGGAAATGCAATATTATTATAGAAGGAACTATGAGAAATCCAGATGTACCTTTAAAGACAGCACAAAAATTTAAAGATGCAGGATTTAGAGTTGAAGCATATATTATTGCAGCCCCCAAGGAGTTTACCCAACTAGGACTTTACAACAGGTATCAAGAAGAAGTACTAAGTAAAGGACAAGGACGATTAGCCGATATTGATTCACATAACAAAGCCGTAAATGGACTAATGAAATCTGCAAATCAATTATACAGTGATAAGGCTGTAGATAAGATTTCTATCCACACCTACTTAGCGAAAGAAAGAATTAAAGATTTCAATCTAGTAAATGGTGAATGGAGTTGCAAAAGTATGCCATCTATTTTTATAGATGAAAGTCGTTCAAAACAGATGAAGAATAAAGAAATACTTAACACTAACATTCAAAGAGGAAAAGAGCTTATTGAATCCGTAACGAATCCTGAAGTAAAAAAAGGAATGAAAGAAGCTCTGTCACAACTTCAATCTTCACTAGAAAAAGTTCAAAGACAAGAAAAAGGATTAAAAAAAGGTTTCTTCTGATTCTTCCAAAAAGAGAGGACTGGCTTTTCCAATCCTCTTTTTCTATTTATTTGCGTCTTAACTCATTATCTATTTGCTGTGAAATTTGTCCTTTAACGGTTCTGATTACCTCATTAATATAATCAAGAATTGGCTTAGGGTCTATAGTTTTATCTTTGTATTCCATTTGAAAATGTAAGTGTTCTCCTGTGCTGCGCCCGGTACTTCCACTAATGCCTATTGGTTGCCCAGCTTCAACAGCTTGTTTCGCATTTACAAGCACACTGTATAAATGCCCATAGATAGAAGTAAAATCACCATGACGCACTTCTACATAATTGCCCAACCCTTTATTTTTTCCTGTTTTTACAACCATTCCCGGCATTATCGAATAAACATAGTCGTTGTTGCCTTTAAGGTCTATCCCTCTATGATTTGCTATTTTTCCAGTAAATGGGTCTTTTCTTTTACCATAATGGGAAGTTATCACCATTGAATCAATGGGCAAAGATAAATACCTTCTTTGCTTCCAGTATGCAAGTCGTTCTGTAGTCAAAGCATCATTGACGACAACAGCCTTTTCTTTTTCTTCTATCAATTTATTTTCTGTCGTTGCTAATACAGGTTCCGCTTTAGGAATATCCTTTTTCTGTAATACCGTATTAAACTGACAGTAGCCATTCACTGAAAAAAACAATGAATAAGTAAAAAACATGATAATTTTATTCTTCATATTGATATTTTTATTACTTTTGGGCAAAAATATACATTACATGGATAAAAAGCAAGCTATTTTTAATGAAAATGATATTCCATATAAAGAATTAGAACTAATAGGAATATCAAAAAAACAGATATGGTCTTTGGATAAGGCAAATATCACAGCTCTATTATCTGGAAAGAGAACCAGTTTACTAGACCTTTCTTTTCACGATAATAATGGAGAAGAAATAAGTATGAAAGGAAAAATAAGTTTGTACTGGAAAGATAGCAACAATGCTGGCGTTAAAGTTCATCCAGTCAGACCAGAAATAATGAATGATATAAACCTTAAACCAAAGGAGTTAGAACGACTTCAAGATAACGAGATAATAACAAAAACTATTAACAATGAAAAATATCTCGTACAATTAGACCCTGAAACAAACGAATTGCTTAAAACAAAAATCAAAAGTATTTCAATACCTTCAAACATAAAAGGTGTTGAGCTGGATAAGCAACAAAAGGAAACTCTAAAATCAGGTAAGGAATTGATTTTAAACGTTGACAAAGAAAAAATTGCCATAAGATTAGATTTAAATAATCCAAGAGGAATAAAATTCCTAGACTTCGAGCAGCAACAGAAAATAGCTTATGACCGACATAACCCACAAATTATAGGAACTATTCATACTGATAAAAACAGAAATGAATATATAGAATACATGAAAGGACAAAAGCCGTCACTTGGAAATGAATCTCAATCTAAAGTAGAACATAAATTCAAATTATAAAATGGAAGAAAAGAAAAGTTTTGAAGCCCTGCAATATAGTTATGAAAATGCCGGACAATTCCGAGCCATAGCAGCAGTTCTTGGATATTCAGAAGAATATCGGAATGGTGATATTACCTTTTCCAAAGGTAATGAAACATATACTTATCCACTGAATACACTTAAACTTGGCAATTTAGGAGATAATAGAGAATCTTTATTAGAGCAATCTAAAGAAAGAATAATCAGTTTCTTTGATAAAGAACAAGCTAGCAATAATTTTCAAGAATATAGCCAATATTTACGAGAAAACCACAATGTTGCAATTATAAAATGGGATGATATAAAACAAGGTACTAACAAGAATGAAGGATATAAAGACGGATTTACAGTCATTGACCTTGAAAATAAAATTGCATATAAAGGAGAAGACCTTTATCGATATGCTTATGAACAAAACCAAACCCTAGATGGTAAAGGTTCATATGTTGATATAGACTGGAACAAGTTTAATGAAGTAGGAGTTAAACCGGAAAATTTAAGCCCCGAAGATGTTGCAAACATCAAAAATGGGAAAAAAACAGGTATGCTAAATTTTTCCATTGAAGATACTCCCGGTAATAGAACACTTCTAGACAATGAAAAAGTGTCTTATAAAACAGAAAATGGAAAACTCCATTTTGAAGGGAAAGCAACAACTCTTAAATATATAACAGCCGAGAATACACCTGAAAATAAATCTAAATTAAAAGCCAACGAAATTGATTTCAAAGAAGAAGGTAAACGCATCAAAATTGATGGTATCAATGCTAGAAAACTAGCAATTGCAGCTATTACAGTAGTTTACCCAATCGCTGGGATTGCTATCTTGCTCATTCCTAAACGACAAGAAATAAAAAATGATTTATCCTTTACTAAGGATGAAATAAAAGCCCTAAAAGCTGATAATGTCGTAGTAAAGACTAATTCAAAAGGAGAAAGAACATTGCACCAACGTGACAAAGATACTAATGAGATAGTATCAATAAAAGCAAAAGACATTCATATTCCCCAAAAACTTGGAGGAATAGAGCTTACTCCTATGCAGCAAGAAAATCTCAAAAATGGAAAAGAAATTACCATTGTAAACGAGGAACTAAACAAAGCTGCAAAAGTAAAACTAGATTTGAATGCCAGAAATGGATTATCAATCAAAGATGCAAATACTATAGAAATTAAAGCGACTGAAAAGAAAGAACAAACAATAGGGAAAGAAAGATATATATCTGATAAAGAAAGATTAGAGTTTGTAGCCCAAAAAGGAGCTAAAGGGATTGATGAAATTTTTAAAGATAAACCCACCGAAATGGCTGCCTTTTTAGAGAAACATAAACTTTCTAAAGATTATGCTTCTTACAAGGAAGTAGAAAAAACATATTCCAGCTCTAGGGAAGCTACTAAACAAACTGTCGGAGAACA
Source organism: Butyricimonas faecalis (assembly GCF_003991565.1). Classification (NCBI taxonomy): domain Bacteria; kingdom Pseudomonadati; phylum Bacteroidota; class Bacteroidia; order Bacteroidales; family Odoribacteraceae; genus Butyricimonas; species Butyricimonas faecalis. The sequence continues at coordinate 14,354 of NZ_CP032820.1, forward strand.
AATATCTACCCAAATGGATAAAATAGATAGTTCTATTAAAGCAACAGCGAAGCAAGAAGCATCTATTCTCGGATATGGTAGAACCTACGGAAAAAATAATGATACTCCAACAATGAAACTATAATATTATGCTAACATTTGACGATTATAAGGCTAAAATATCCATCATTCAAATACTTGAAGATTTAGGATATAAACAAGACATTAGCAAAGGAAAGGTTTCGCCTGTTTTTAAACTGACAGACGGAGCAGGTAACAAGTTGGATGAAATCATCATCAAGAATCCTCATAGTGTACAAGAACACTACTATGATAGGAATTATAAAGGTGGAGATTTAATTCAGTTCATCAAAAATCATATTAACGACTTCCCACAATTCCAACATCAAAATACATTTGTGCGAATCAATATGATTTTAGGACATTACGCAAATGAGCCTTATAGTCCTAAATATGAAGCATTCAAAGTTGTAAAAGCAGAAAACAAATCTTTTGACAGAGATAGATATAAAGAATTTCCTACTACACTCGCTGATTTAAGATTTCTCACAAATGAAAGAAATATAAATCATCAAGTCGTAGAAAAGTTTCTACCATTTATCACAAGGGTTAAAGACTTACAAGGAAACGGTAATTATTATAATATAGGTTTTCCCTATATTAATCCAAAAGATAAAGACAACAAAGTAACAAATTACGAATTAAGAAACTATGGATTCAAAGGGATGGCTGCCGGAGGAGATAAAAGCAACTCGCTTTGGATTGCTGATTTTTGCCCACACCCCCAAATGGCAAAACATATATACTTTGCAGAATCCGCTTTAGATGCTATGAGCTTCTATCAGCTCAATGCTAACAAAATCAAATTAGAAGAAAGTGTTTTTTGTAGTGTAGGAGGGTACATTTCAGTTAATCAAATAAAAAACACTTTATTGCGATACCCACAAGCTAAAGTACATACCTGTTTTGATAATGATTTAAACGGTAATTTGTATGACATTAAAGTGTCTGGAATCATTAGTAATACAGAAGTGACAATAAAAGAAAATAAAGATGATGTGCTGTTTAAAACTAAGGGGAGAGAATTCACTATTAACAAAAATGACGTTTCACTAGAAAGTTTTAGGGAAAAAAGCAAAATAATAGCTCCTATGATTTCTCATAAAGCAGAAAAAGCAAAAGATTTCAATGAAATTCTAATGAAACAACATGAACAAAAAAAAAGTATTAAGTTATGAATGATGGAACAAACATAGCTTCTGATGATATTATATTAAAGCCTAAATTCCGATATTGGTTAATGAAGAATTTCCTTTTAATCACATTAGCGATTTTCGTGTTCATTTTTAGTAAATATATAAGAGAACATGAATTATTAAAATTTATCAGTGGAACGATATTAGTATTGTTGATATTTATAATTTTCTACAGATATATTTCAATGTTACTTTGTACAAAATGGATTATAACTAGAGAGCAAATAAAAATATATCAAGGAGTACTTTCAAAAAGGATTAACTACATAGAATTATATCGGGTATATGATTACGAAGAAAAGCAAAGTTTTATCCAGTCTTTAATAAACAACACCAATATCTACATTTATTCTGGCGATAAATCAACACCAGAACTACTGATGAATGGTCTTAAAGCTAATAGTGATATAATTCAAACTATCAGAAATAGAGTAGAAGAACAAAAAAAGAAAAAAGGAATATATGAATTTACAAACAGATAATGATATGAAAAGAGTGCTTTTATTTTTTTCCCTAATGTTACTGTTGGGCAACATAAAAGGACTAGCACAATCTATTGTCATTGACCCGGCAATGATTGGAACATTGGTTTATTCCCATCAGGCGCAACAAGGTGTACTGAAAGATATACAAAGTGAGGAAACAAAAATCCGTAACTTTCAAATTTTAATTCAACAAAAAATGAGTCAAATTCAATCCTTACAGGAAAAGACATACAACTATCTTTCTACAGTTAATGCAGTTGTGAAAAATGGAAAGGATATTATTTATGCTTCAACCTTAGCTAGAGACATAGCTAAGTATCAATCCGAAGCAGCTAAATATGCAGTTGGAGACCCCAAATTATTAACCATAATTGCAAAAACAGAGTATGAACTTATCAGTCGAAGTGTAGATTTAATGATATACATAAATAATATAGCATTGCAAGGCGGTGAAAAAAATCTTATGGATAATAAGCAAAGGATAGATTTATGTATTCATGTGGTCAATGAACTTAGACGAATGCGAGGACTTGCATACGCTGTATGCCGACAAATGAAATCCGCTAAAAGGGCTGGAGTACTAAAAACTCTTGTACCCGGACAATTTAAATATGTAAATAGTGGGAAACAAAAAGTAGATAATATTTTAAACGGCATTAAATGGATTAGTAAAGGAGGATATTAAATGGATAATGATACAATCAAAGATTTAGGCTTATGCCCTATTTGCCAGAAAGGACACATAATGAAAGGTAGTTTAGGATATTCCTGTAATTACTTCAAAAACATGAATGACAAATGTACATTTAATATTTATCATTCATATTGGGGAAAAGAGATTACAGAAGAAATAGCCAGACAATTAATAACAACAGGGAAAACAGATATATTTCATGACTTCCATAATAAAAAAGGAGTTCCTTTTTCTGCATATCTGACTATCGAAAATGGAATCGTTATTCCTTCTTTCGTAAATGAAGTATTAGAAACTCCGTGTCCTGTGTGTGGTAGAGAAATTGAAATTTTACTAAATGGATATGCTTGTAAAGGGTATTCGCAAAAGGACAAGGACAACAACAGAGTTTGTAACCTCTATATACCCAAAACTATTGCACAAAGAGAAATACCATTGGAAGCAGCAGAAATACTTGCCAAAGGAAAAAAAACACCGTTTATGACTGGATTTAAATCAAGAGAAGGAAATGATTTTTCTTCACGGCTGGTTCTAACAGAGAACTTAGATATTTCTTTTGACAATACATTGTGTAAGTGTCCTAAGTGTGGAGGAAACTTATATATAAACAAAAAAGCCTATAATTGTTCCAACTATAGAAATGAAGCCATAAAATGTGATTTTGTCATTTGGCGTGAAATGTCAGGACGTTCTATAACTCCCGAAGAAGCAATAGAACTTTGCGAGAAAAAAGAAACACCTGTGTTAACTGGATTTCATGATAAAAACGGGCAACCGATGGAAAGAAAGCTTGTACTGAACGATGATTTTAAAATAAAACTAATATGAAAATAGAATTTATAATTTATAGCCATTTTTTTAAAGAGAGAGGAATGAAGGTAAAGGGTGATTGGAATTTTCCGCATCTTCCAAGGATAGGCGAAGAAATTTCACCTCACATTATAATGTTTCAGAATGAATTTACCTATCAAAATTTATTAGAATATCTAACAGATGAAGCTAAAAGTGATTTTAATAAATTCAATGATGGTGAGGATGATTTAGAAGGAAATTTTAAAGCATGGGTATATGATGTTATCTGTGAGGTCAATATAGTTGAATCAATACATTATAGACCAGATACAGAAGACTATACCCAAATTATTCCTGAAATTTGTTTAAGTGATTTAAGTAATTAAATATTATTGATATGCAAATGAATAAGACTGATTTAATCAAAATGGTTGCTGAAAAGGCAAATAAACCAACAAAAGAAGTAGCAGAAATAATTGATAGTTTTTTCAAAGAATTATCTCAAAATCTAAGAGAAAAAGATGTTTCTATAAAAGATTTTGGTACTTTCAAAAAGATTATTCAACCAGCTCGGATAGCTAGAAATCCGGCAACTGGAGAACCTGTAGAAGTTCCAGAAAAGGAAGTTGTTAAATTTAAGCCGTCCAAAAATATACTAAACATGAAATGGCTATGATAGAAATAAACATCCATATTCCTATAGATGGTGTGAACAATATTTCTATACCAATCCAATTACCTGTAGTTCCAAGGGTTGGAGAAAAGATTTATCTATCTGACAAACAAATAAATAATTTGATAAGTCTATTAGAAGAAGAATATTACCACAATCCACAAACAGAAGAATGGAAAGAATCAATAAGACGGTTCACCAATATTGAGGAAGTAGCATATAATGCTGCAAATGGAACGATACACATTGAATTATCAACTATTTAAAAGAAACAATATGAAAAAGTATTTATCATTAGTAATGATTGGTTTAAGCCTTATGTTGTCTGGATGCAATAAAGACGATAACAACGACCCTGATACTCCACCTACAGGAGATACAGGAAAAGTACGTTATGAAGCTACCGTAAGCGACCCAGAAAATTTCAAACTTCTAATACATTATACAGTAGGAGTAGATATTTCTTCCGAAGCTCCCGAAGAAGCTGCCAAAGAAATTATTGTAGAAAGTCCATTCACATTTGAGCAAGAAGCCAAACAAGGAACATATTTATGGCTATCTGCCTACCCTATACCTAAAGATGAAGAAAACCTTGAAAATTTACAGCTACCTAAGACAGTCGAAGTAAAAATTTTTATTGATGATAAGCTGCATAAGTCTAACAGTGGTGAAAATTATGCAATGGTTCAACATATATTCGGACAGGAAAATTACCAGTAGAATTGATACCTTTTCTGCCTGCACTGGAGAGAAACCGGGAAGGTATTTGATACCGTACTTTTCCGGGTTCTGCCCGGCATGGACGATAAGAGAACATTATTATGATACCAAAAAATAAAAACCAATACCACTCTCACTGCATAAAAGAGTGGTATTTTCATTTGAATTAATAAAATGAAAGACCAAAAAAGATTATTACACAAGTGCCTATTAGAAGACATTCCAGCTTTTGTAATATGCGGAACAGATATTTGTTCCGTCCAAGCAATGGAAGCATATTACCAGATAGCAGTAGAAAAAGGTTGCAATAGCAATTTTTTAGAAGACTTGAAATTAGCTATAGAAGATTTCAAGGCTTTTCAATGTGAGGAACCTGAAAAAGTTAAAATACCCGATTAAATCATGGAAGAAAGCAAAGAATTACAAAAACTATATGGATTCATGCAAGCATTCATTTATATAACTGTTTGCATAGAGATTCTACTATTTGTTCATTTTCCCTTTAGTGAACAAATTATGCCCTTATTATCAAAAATGGCAAAAATTCCTATCTATTCTAATATTCTTTATAGTAAACTATTTACATTCTTTATTATAATGGTTACTTGCATTGGAACACGTTCAAAAAAGGATTTAGAATTAGACCCGACTAAACAAATCATTTTTCCTTTAATCTTTGGATTCATAATGTTCTTTGGAAGTATATGCTTTCTTTTCTTTAAAGAAAAAGGAGAAACTAGTTTAGAATGGTATAATATAGCTTACATTATACTATCAATAATTGGAGCGACATTAATAAATTCAGCTCTAGATAACATTTCCAAACGTATTAAATCAAACTTTATGAAAGATAGATTTAATATAGAGAATGAAAGCTTTGAACAATCTAAAGACAAGGTAGAAACAGAATTCTCTGTCAATATTCCGATGAAGTTTTTCTACAATAGAAAGTGGCATAATGGGTGGCTGAATATATGCAACTGTTTTCGTGGAACTTTCGTAATAGGAACGCCTGGAAGTGGTAAATCTTTTTCTGTTATAAATTCTTTTATAAGACAACATTCAGCTAAAGGATTTGCAGAAGTTGTTTACGACTTCAAATTTCCTGAACTTGCCAAAATTGCATATTATAATTATCAAAAGAACAAGCAATTAGGAAAAATACCAAGTAATTTCAAGTTCAATGTCATTAATTTTTCTGATATTGAATATAGTAGAAGAATAAACCCATTGAAACGAGAATATATAGAAATCCTAGCAGATGCAACAGAAACGGCAGAAGCATTATATGAGAGTTTACAAAAAGGCGACAAAGGAAGTGGAGGTAATAGCGATTTTTTTAAAACATCAGCAGTAAACTTGTTAGCAGCTTCTATTTATTTTTGGTCTAGATACGAGAATGGCAAATATTCAGATTTACCGCATGTACTGGCTTTCCTTAATCAAGAATATGACGTACTTTTTAAAGTCCTCTTTTCCGAACCTGAATTAAAATCACTAGTTTCCCCATTTGAAGCTGCATATAAATCAGGAGCAGTGGACCAATTAGAAGGACAGATGGCAAGTCTAAAAGTACAGTTATCAAGACTAGCAACTAAAGAATCTTTTTGGGTATTTAGTGGCAATGATTTCAATTTAAAAGTATCAGATAAAAAAGACCCTAGTTATCTTATCATTGCAAATAACCCTAAAACACAAAGCATGAATAGTGCTTTAAATGCACTTATCATTAACCGATTAACTAGACTTGTCAATACAAAAGGTAACTACCCTACTTCAATCATAGTAGATGAATGTCCCACATTATATTTTTATCAACTTGCAACACTACTTTCTACTGCACGTAGCAATAAGGTTTCAATTTGTTTGGGATTACAGGAACTACCGCAATTAGAAGAACAATACGGCAAAGCTACCGCAAAAACTATAACTTCTATTATAGGTAACACTTTATCCGGGCAAGCTAAAGCTCCTGAAACTTTAGATTGGCTACAAAAACTATTTGGAAAAGTTAAGCAAGTAAAAGAAGGTGTTACTATCAGAAGAAACGAAACAACAATTAATATGAATGAACAAATGGATTTTGTTATCCCGGCATCCAAAATATCTTCATTACAAGCTGGTACATTAGTAGGGCAAGTTGCATTAGATTTTGGACAAGAAGATAATTTTCCAACAGCGATGTACCATTGCAAAACCAATTTAGATTTAAAAAAAATTAAGAAAGAAGAAGAAGCCTACAAAGAACTGCCAAAAGTATATAACTTTGGGACAGCAGATAATAGAGAGAAATTACTGCAAAAAAACTTTAAGAGAATATACGACGAAGTAGAAACAGTAATAGAACAATATGTATAACATTACATTACCAATTTTAGGCACAAGGTTAAAGCAAATCCGAGAGCATATAGGATATTCCCAAGCTCAATTAGCAGAACAGCTGAACTGTAAACAAAATGCGATTTCAAATCTTGAACTAGGAAAAGGGGGCAGCCTAAAACTTTTATTTCAAGTGCTGAATTTTTATTCTAACTATGTTTTTATAGATTTAATATTTAGTGAAAAGTTTTATCTGATTTCTAATACAGAAGAAGATGAAGCACAAAAAGCCAATTATAATTCTGTTATAATAGAAATTATAAGACAATCAGAAAAAAACTATGAGGATGCTATGTCAAACGCTAAAAAAGAGCTAGAAGCTAATCTTCAAAAAGCCATCAATTTATTACAGCCTTAATAAAATAAAAGAGAGTACCAAATACTCTCTTTTATTTTCAATATTACTTTAAAGAATTTGTTGATACCGTACTTTTCGGAGTTCCGGCACTGATGGGCAAACATGGCATGATGAAATGATACCGAATTATCATTCCTGGCACACCCTGCAGAACGACCTTTTGATACCAAATACAAAAAGCAGCCGGAAGCCGGACGCAAAAAATTGATACCATAAAACAAAAAAAGAAAAGTGTTTTCTAAACTAGCCTAACCAAAATCTTTTGTTTCACAAAACGACCCTTTTTCTGTACTAAAGAAAACGGTTCTTTTTTTGCTTAATCAAAGAACTTATGTCGCTACGGTGTTTAGTTAACCAATCTTCCAAAATAAACGAAACTAAAGATGAAATAGGTATTTTGGCTTTAGCTTTGAGCAACCCAAACACCTCTTTTACATCTGTATCAACATATAGAACTTCCTTGCAATTATAATTTTTTCCTTTAATGTACTCTAATAAGTCCGTCAAATCCATTTCACTAGAGCCATTAAAATTAAAAACTTCCGAAGAAGTTGTTTCCATTTCTACATGAAGTGGTTCTTTCTCCTCTTCAACTTCATATTTAGCTTCTTGAATAGGAGCTTCATTTATACTACTCCCATGCAATTCTTCACCTCTTATCATTTTAGCTATTTCCAGAACACTAGAAATACCTTCATTTTGCTTTTTCCTTAATTTATCAGCCATGTGCAAATATATACAATAAATGAATAACTTTATAACAAATATCTATTAAAAGAATATTTTATTTTATTGCTCCTTCTTGAATGATATAATCATAAGCATTCTTCACCTTATCAATACACTCATTACTAATTGCTAATGTATTTATACGTTCCATAGCAACAGAAGCTGGTATTTCATCTGTAACAAAACCAACTTGCTTAAGAATATCAACTACCTGTTCTTTTGTTTCATATCTTACCGCAGTTCTCATATTGTTAGGTAAAAAGAATATTTTGGCTTTTACATTTAAATACTGTAACACTTGGATAAAAAAACCTGTACTATCCATTGTAAATTTATCGTATTTAAATGGGCATATTATTATATCCGCAGCTTTAAGAATAGTTCCCAGAGCATCATCATCAATCTTACCAGGCAAATCTATTAATAGATTTCCTTGCTCAACCTTAGTAAAATCACTAATAATTTTAGCAACATTAGATATATCGGTTTGTATAACCTCATATTTAGGTTCATTATCATAGGTCGCAATATCTTCTTTTCTTCTATCCGATAATGAACGCTGAAAATCTAAATCCAATACTAGAACTTCTTTTCCTTTTTCTACTAGATAGTTGGCAAATTGTATGCAATTAGTCGTTTTACCACAACCGCCTTTCTGATTCCCAAATAATATTATCATATCTTACTTATATTTATTAATTTTGTTGCTGTCCTCTTTTCTTTTTCCTATTAGGAGATTTATCTTGCTGTACATTTATATGCTGGCTAAGAATATCACAAATAGCATCAATCAGATTAAATCCCCTTGCCAGTTCTGAATCTTGTTCAACATTTATTCTTTCCATCTTATCAAGAGTAACTAGAGTAATCCTATCTTTACTATAGCCATCTTTTATAATATTGATTCCTAAATCATCAGTACTTACGATTACTTTATTCTTTTTATCTATTAGATAAACTAAATTATCATCTTCAACAAAAAGAATTCCTTTTTCTCTTAATGTAGAATGTAAATCTGAACTATGAGCCAAATAACTATTTATCATATCAGTATAGACAGTATTTTTTTTATCCATATGCTCTTGAATCAAAATATCATCTTTTTTCACATGATAAATTCTACTTAACAACTCGGCTTCTTTAAGTGTAGCAACATTAAATTTATTTGCTTCATACACTCTGCTATTATATCTAAGTTCTTTCAACAGTTTTTTATCAAGAACCAATAAAGCCTTATCATCACCATTTATAAATATTGTGCCATTCATTGAAAACCTATAACCGTAATCTAACATTAATTTCTTGAAACTATCCATTGTATATTTTGTTCCATCTTTCAAAAGAAGATTAATTATACTATTACAGTGTTCAACTTTTGCTTGTTTATTAGGCTCTACTAAAAGTTCCTTCAAATCCATAACTTCCCCACCTTTCAGAACTCTCTTATTTCTATAATCAATTAATGTATATCCATAAGGTTTAGTATGTCCTTTTCCTGTATGAAAGACTAAATTTATACCAAACTTATCTTTCATCAAAGTTTGAAGTTCTGTATAGGAAAGTCCTTGCTTATATTTAAATAAAAGAGCTGTTATCTGTTTTCTTCTTTCTTCATCAGGTGTATATTGTTTAGCTTTATCTTTTATCTGCTCTAATTGAATTGAAGCGTGCTTTTCACCACCCTTATACAAAATTAATAATCCATCCTTTTCTCTTAATTTCCATCCTGATTGTTCAAGTAACAACTTATATTGCTGCACTGTAGAAAAAGAAAACTCCATGTATTTTGAAATATCATCTTTAGCCTTCAAAGCTAAATCAACATTCATTATTTGATTTATGACTTTCTGTGAGCGCACAGCTTCCATATTATCTTTTACCTTCTGTCCGTTCTTCTGTACTCGTGTAGAAACAATATGTACATGATTATTTTCTGTATCAGAATGAAAATATATCATATAAGGATTATTTCCATAACCCATTTTATTTATATATTGCAAAGCTACATTTTTCAAATCCTCTGCCGAATATTCACGCCCCTTACATGAAATCACTGCATGAAATTGTTTTGCCTTGACCGCTGGATTAGTCCTACAGACAGATTCCATATAAGCTATATAATCCGACTTCTTCAAATTATCTGGATTCATAGCAAAATTTTCTGCAACAAGAAGTTCACTCTTGCCTTCCTCATTCTTTCGCTCATTATAATCAATACCAGCGAAAGAAGTTGCCGCTTTTAAAACTACTACTACCATATTTATAACTTCACACCGCAAATATACAAACAAATATTCAATAAAAGAATATTTCAATATAATTTATTCATATAATAAATATTCAAATATTATATATTCATATATTATTTATATATATAATATTTTTCCCTAAAGTTTTTGGTATCATAATAATGTTCTCTTATCGTCCATGCCGGGCAGAACCCGGAAAAGTACGGTATCAAATACCTTCCCGGTTTCTCTCCAGTGCAGGCAGAAAAGGTATCAATTAGATGCAATCCTTTTGCTGATGGGCGATAGTTCCTGAATGGTGTCGGTGTCTTTTCTTTTATGATGCAGCCGTTTTCCTGTATTCAGGTATAGAGAGAAACGACACAAGGAACTTTAGGGAAAAGAAATAGTAACGCTGTCTTTATCACTAAAATTATATATATAAATATTATATATACATATATTATTTGATTGACATCAACTTACGCCAAGTAACATTCAATTTATCTTGCATAATTACATAGTCTGCCATTTTCTTTTCTACCTCATTAAGAACCTCTTGATTAACTTCTTCCTTATGAATATTTACATACCTAGCCAACTGATTTATATTATTTCCTATACGTTTCATTTCCAAACAAATTTCATCCATCGAACGAATAAATTCTTTAGGGTCAATAAGACCAACTCCTTTCCTAAAGACTCTCTGTCTAAAATAATCTGACATACATTTGCTAGATTTAGAAGCTTTAGTTAGTTCTTCATATTCTAAATTCGTTAAGCGAACTTTCACTATTCTATCTCTTTTATTTGCTTTCATACTATGATACTAAATAATATATGCCCCCAAGTTGCGAGGGGGCTAAACTCCTGATTTATCAGGCAAGATTTGGTTTTTGTGTCCACAAAAACACATCTTGCTATTAATTTCTACAAACGCAAATATATAAATTACTAAACACCCTCCCAAACAAAAGGGAAAAAAATACAATTAGATAAGTTTTTTTGGTATCATAATAATGTTCTCTTATCGTCCATGCCGGGCAGAACCCGGAAAAGTACGGTATCAAATACCTTCCCGGTTTCTCTCCAGTGCAGGCAGAAAAGGTATCAATTAGATGCAATCCTTTTGCTGATGGGCGATAGTTCCTGAATGGTGTCGGTATCGTTTCTTTTATGATGCAGCCGTTTTTCTGTATTCAGATATAGAGAGAAACGACACAAAGAACTTTAGGGAAAAGAAGATTCTTCGTGTTGCTTTTTCTGGAAGTGGAGTATATTAATCATATATTATATGTTTATAGGTTCATATATTATATATTATATATTCATATATTATTTATATATAGTGTTTTCTCTTTGTTCTTTTTCCCTATAGTTTTATGGTATCAATTTTTTGTGTCCGGCTTCCGGCAGCTTTTTGTATTTGGTATCAAAAAGGCGTTCTTCAGAACATATCGAGCATGATAATTCGGTATCAATTTCTTTCCCTACAGTATATCAAAAAAGCATAGGGACAAAAACCCAACTTTTTAAAATATGTTTTTTTTAGATAGGGACAAAAACCCAACTTTCGATTGATTAGTTGTATCATATAGTGTCTTTTTTTGTTAATAGGTGTTCTTTTCCCTAAAGTTTGTGTTAAGATTATGAGAAAAGTTCCTTTTTTATGGGTTTATGTAATAAGAAAAGTTCCTTTTTTGTGTTTGGTATGATTATCAGGTTTTTTTTTATCAGCTAGTGATGGTAGTACCCTTAAAAATGAAAGGGTAACTATCTGAAAAACAACAGATAATGGTAAAAAATCAGGGACAAAAACCCAACTTCTTAGGGACAAAAACCCAACTTCTTAGGGACAAAAACCCAACTTCTTAGGGACAAAAACCCAACTTTTAGCCCCCTCCTAGGGACAAAAACCCAACTTTTATTCATCTTCTTTTTCTTCTCCAATCATTCCGGGGAGTATTTCTACTTCTTTTAATAATACGGATAAACAATATTCTGCTTTATTTGAAATTTTATTCCAGTTATCTCTAACATATTCGCCTAGATAAAGCATCTTAGTTACTACTGCTTTATAGTTGCTTAATGTAATCTGTGGAATAAACTGCTGCAAATGCTCGTCCTTCATTGCAAAGTGCAAAGAACAAAAATTCGTTATCATCTTCTTTTGTCCTTTTAATAGTTCTTCTTCCTTCTTTGATAATGCAGACTTAATAACTTTGAAATTAAGTTTATAAGGCTGTGTATCGCCTGAATTACGATAAACTTCTGCCATTTCAAACCAGCAATCAGCCTGTTCAAACAAATCATCGTAAACAGGGCGTATTACACGTTTATACAAATCTTTAAATTCGGGGTATTTATCTTCTAATTTTAAGAATTTCCGAAATCTATCCACATAGATAGAAAAACCACCTTTTTCTTTCCATGAGCTAATCAGCATATACATTCTTATTGTATATCTACTTTGCGCTCTTAAAGCTATCTCTTTTATATAGCGTGTAAAACCTCTATCAACATTAATGAAAACTTTAGCAACCTCTCTATCCATTTCTAAAGAAAAACCTCTTGAATAAGGAGTTTTAGGTATATTTGCCTTAGTGAATAAACCAGTAATAGACCAACTATCCTCACCTGTTATTGGGTCTTTAACATCAAGCTCTACAGGAATACTGATTAATTTACGAACCATGCTTTTTACTTCCTTGTATTGGTCTGGATTAACGCCCAAATCCCGATATGCGATATCTACTCTTATACGGTCTGAATATTCTTGAAATAAAGATAATTGCTCGCATGGAATAGATGTACCATATTTATCTAGATGCTGAATACTTAATTCTATGACATCCTGTAATTTCTCTATAACAGCAATTAAGATTCTAATCTGTACTGTCTTAAAATCACCAGCCATTAATGTAACTACATTAGGTTGTTTCAGCCATGTGGGATTTTCTGGGAGTTTCACAGGAAGATTTGTACGAGGATGCCCTTTCCTAATTCTAACAATCTCACCGTCTATTTCTTCTTTTTCTTCTTTCACCGCACGTTTTCGGGCTTTTATTTCTCTATTTACCATCGCTTATTATTTTGACTGATTAATACTCCAAAAAAAAGTAGAATAAAGAACACAAACATAAACTTGGCTATATAAAATAGCCCTATGAAAATCATTCTAAAAATAGCAATGATAATTTCTAATAGATTTCTTATTATGTTCCTCCAGTCCATTTTCTTTGTTTTATAATTCCTGTCGCCAAAGCTCCGGCTGCACTATTGTATAACCAGCACTTTGCAAATATACTCTTTTAAATTCATCGGGCAACGTTCCTTCAAGGAATTGCTTTTTATGCCTTGATGCAGTTCGGCGGTCATATGGACTATTTTTAGACCAACCTCTTTTAAGAATTAGTTCCTTAAAGCATTCATCTAATGTTTTTGCTTTATCTATCATAATCTTTTCGTAAAGAAATTATAGGGTTTTTCATCCCTTTATACGTTTCACAAGGATTTCCTAACAGTTCGCACATAACAAAATGTACAATTTTTCCTTCATCCAATGATAAATTCGATTTATTTGCTAATTCTACAACTAATGTATATTGATAACTATAGTTCTCAACAACAATTTCTTTTTCATTGGAAACTTCATTGTAAATCTTTCTATACTTATGCCATAAAGACGTATTAAAAAGCTCTACCGTAAGAAAATTGTTTACCTGCTCTGTTGTATAGTCTTCTGGCAAACGTTTCCCTGTAAGTCTATAAACAGCCTCCATTTTTGCTTTTTTTCCTACAAACTTTTTTTTCCCAATCATCTGACAAGAAGGGAGTTCATCCCTAGATATAAAAGGCTTCAAATCTGACACCCTACGATATACCTTATATTCAATAAACATTCTATCTATATTTTGATTATATGACATCTATTCCCTTTCACACTATTCGAAAAATTATGGTCATTTATCCCAATCATAATTATCGTAATCTATTTCCTTTCCTGTAGCATGGCATTCAGCCACATAATCAGCCCATTTTTTTCGCTTCGTCACATCAAAAGGCATACGTAGAAACTCATCCTTCCAAGGCTGTATAAAGTAACCAAAATCGTGTTTGTTCGTTACATACTGAACAGCATCTCTAATGGCGTTATACTCATATCCTTCTTTCAACAATGGTTCGTCACCCAGTTTAGAGTATATGTTTGCCACTTCCCGAAGCATCTTTGCAAATTCTTTGTATGTGGCAAAATTCTTTTCTTTTTTATCCATAATCATTCTTTTTTGTTTTGAGTATTAATTTTTTTCGATGAAAGTATTGGTTGTATTCAACACCCCGGCTGAATCTCGACTTTTGCCATCTCTTATGAAGATTCCTTCTTCTTTCAACCGTTCATAATCAAATTCATTCATCATGATAATGACAATATTTTCATTTGTATATAGCTTACACTTCATAAATTGAGTACCTTCTATTTTTCCAATTACGTCTATTTGGATTGTTCTTTCATTCATAATTCGTTTATTTATATATCGATTTGAGGATTATTCTTGTTTTTTTACTTCATATCCCTTTTCTCTGAGATACGCTGCTATATACTCATCATCTCCGACATCATTAAGGACATCGAAAAGATAACCTTTTACATAACTGGCTACTGCAAGCGCATTTGCATACTCGATGTTCTGCGAAATGAATCTCACTTTCTCTGTTCTTCCTAAGCCTCTGAAGGCTTCTTCAATTTTGCTCATATTTATACTGTTTTACGCTAATTCTGTTTCAATAAACTTCATCATCTGATTGTGAAAAGAACCACTCCTTTTTTGCGCAGCCTTACAATCATCAATGGAAAGATTCGATTCCTTAATTATCCCTATTGCGATTGCTGGCATATCTCTGACTACTACAATATGCTGAACAGCAAACCAAATACCATCAATAAATTCATTATTCATATCTTCATTTTATTGGTTAAAACTCATATTCACTTTCATTGAAATTTTCGATTGAATAAATTAAACCACCGAAGTCACCTGCTGAGAAGCCTCCAGTAATATTACTTCGATGTGTTCCCTTATACTTACCAAAGGTTAATGTTCTTTCTTGATTCATTACTATTCTGTTATGCGTTATTTGGTATGATAATCCCATTTTATCTTGACTTATATATCTGGAAAAGAGACCTGTGAACTAAAGACTACTCTTTCTTTTCCTTACGCCTCGATTTGAGAAATTCTTTAGCCGCTTCTTTGTCCTCATGTACTTCATCTGATACATAATATATTATAGCCTTTGAATTGTGAGGATTGTTTTTCCACTTTCTTCCTATTGCATCCGGATTTACAACATATCCTTCTTTTGCCCATTGCAGGGCTGTTAGGCTCTTTTGGTTCATTCTCTTATACCAAAGAACCTTACGATGCATTTTTGTCCGGGGAGTAATTACTCCGTCTGCACATACCAGTCCTTCACAGTTGTAACCGGGGCTTTCCAGAAATTCAATTTCTTTTTGAATTTCTTTTATGCTCATTTTCTCGATGCGTTCCATGTATTGTGCAATCGTTTCATCTGTCATATCCGCTGCCATATTTCATGAATTTATGTATTAAAATAAGGCTATTAACTAGTTTAATAGCCCATTTTTGATTTCAAATACTATCAAACGTATTTATCCAATTCTTTTTCTAGCTTTTCCCTATCAATCTCTGGAAATAGTTCAAGAACAAGACTTAGCGAATCGCAATAATTGTTTGCATAGTTTTCTGTATCCATCAATCGTAACACCATTGAACAAAAAATACTCTTTTCCTGCTTAAAAGTACGATTTAACACAGAACTAGATAATCTGAAAATTTTCTTCTCTACTCCAATCATAAATTAATCCTTTCACATTTCTAATAATTGACTATCAATCTGTAGTTTTCTTCAATGCTTCAAAAGAAGACAAGTAATCATCAACAGCTTTATTTAACGCTGCATATTTATCTTTCCACGTCCTTATTTGCCGTTGTGTTTCAATATACCTATCATTCAAAGTTGCATAATTCTGAATAGCAAATCTAATAGCTTTAGCATCTGTTTTTTCACCAGATAATTTTTTTAGATTTTCTAACTCTGCGCAGGCTGCATCGTCTAAGCGTAATGTAAACTCTTTTTCATAAAAAAATGATTAATGAATTAATACTGAAAAATAGCACTAACAGTTGGCTACGAAATGGATTTAAGAAGCAATGTTTCATGATTTTGTTTGCTGTTCTTTATACTGGCAGCCAAACCAGCTTTAAAGGTTTGTTTATCTCTTTATTTTCAATACTCAAAGATAGTGATTTTCTATAAATGTCGCAAATAATAGGACAATTATTTTTGTTAAAAATGGTTTTAGGTTTATAGACTGCCGAGGTTTTATTTTTCCCTAAGGTTTTTGGTATCATAATAATGTTCTCTTATCGTCCATGCCGGGCAGAACCCGGAAAAGTACGGTATCAAATACCTTCCCGGTTTCTCTCCAGTGCAGGCAGAAAAGGTATCAATTAGATGCAATCCTTTTGCCGATGGGCGGTAGTTCCTGAATGGTGTCGGTGTCTTTTCTTTTATGATGCAGCCGTTTTCCTGTATTCAAGTATAGAGAGAAACGACACAAGGAACTTTAGGGAAAAGAAGATTTTTCGTGTTGCTCTTTCTGGAAGTGGAGTATATTAATCATATATTATATGTTTATAGGTTCATATATTATATATTCATATATTATTTATATATAGTGTTTTCTCTTTGTTCTTTTTCCCTATAGTTTTATGGTATCAATTTTTTGTGTCCGGCTTCCGGCAGCTTTTTGTATTTGGTATCAAAAGGTCGTTCTACAGGGTGTGCCAGGAATGATAATTCGGTATCATTTCATCATGCCATGTTTACCCATCAATGCCGCAACTCCGAAAAGTACGGTATGAATTTCTTTCCCTATAGTTCTTATTGGGTTAGACAACAAGACGCATTAAAATGTATTCTCAAAGTGAGAATGTATTTTAATTTGCGTCATGTTTCCGCTTCTGCAATGCTTACTAAAGTGGAGTTACCTAAAAGGTAGTGGAACTTTACTAAGGATTGCAGAAGGGATAAAGAAACATACCTTAGAAGGGTGGGTGGGTTTACCGATAGCAAAACTATTGGAGCGTAACAAAGTGAAGCGATTAAGCCTTTTTGGTTCTTTTTTGGCGTTTGAAAAAAGAACTCCCCCCAATGAGGGGGGAAGGAATCTTTAAGCAACCTTTGTATTTTTCTCTTCTTCAACTTCTCCCACATCTAGCCTTATATTTAGATGCTGGGCTATGAATTTACTACCTTTAATAGCATCTGCCAATACAGTAAATAAAAATTTAGGTTCTTCTTTTATTGCTTTGCACCATGATTTTAAATAAGCCGCATTTTCTTCTCTGACGGTTACAGAAATACCCAAATATACACCAGACAAAGCCGATATTAATTCTGCTACAAGTTCTTCACGCCCATAATTGAATTTATCATTTTCATAAAATCCTTTTCGATTTAGTCTATTTTTAACACCTGTACTATGTCCCATTTCATGTAATTCTGTACCATAAAAACTTTCTCCGTCCTTAAATTGGCTCTTTAAAGGTAAAGTAATGCTATCATTTGATATTGAATAAAACGCACTATCACTAGAAACCGTTTGAATAGGACATACCCAATTTTGATTCTTATTCATTTCATCAAGTATTGGATTTACATACATTTCTTTCTCTTCTTGTGGCTGTTCCTCTCCTGAAAATTTAGCCTTTAATATATCCCATCTATTGGGATATTTTTCCGCAAAGTTTGTTTGGTCTAAATTAAAAACTTGGAAATATTTTGTATAAGCTGCTAAACGGTATTCTTTTTGTTCTTCTTCTGATAATTTGTTATATTCATCATATGAAATTTTTTCATTTGTCTGACGATGATAAGCACAAAATAATGTGTAATAAACAGGAAAAGCAACAGCACCTTTTAGAACATTAATACCTTCGTTTCGTGCTTGATTGA
Organism: Butyricimonas faecalis; assembly: GCF_003991565.1. NCBI lineage: Bacteria > Pseudomonadati > Bacteroidota > Bacteroidia > Bacteroidales > Odoribacteraceae > Butyricimonas > Butyricimonas faecalis. The sequence goes on from NZ_CP032820.1 coordinate 32,708, forward strand.
ATGTCAAAAAAACAGGAGTTTGATAATTATATTTTTCACACAAAAAATAAAGTAAAAAAGCGTTTCCACCACTATAAGTACGACCTGTTAAATTTTGTGGTAAAAAGTTCTGTTTAGAGTTGACTTTAGAGAACCAAGGTTTTTGCCAATTCATAGACAAGCTTTCAATTTTTTCAACCATAAGGTTTACAAACTTCTCTGCATTTTTATCAAAAGTAGATTTCATAATTTTGTTTGCTGTTCTTTATACTGGCAGCCAAACCAGCTTTAAAAGTTTATTTATCTCTTTATTTTCAATACTCAAAGATAGTAATTTTCTATAAATGTCGCAAATAATAAGACAATTATTTTTGTTAAAAATAGTTTATAATTGGCTGATTTTTAAGGTATTATCTTTTCCCTAAAGTTTTATATATTTTGGGTGAGAGATAAGGTTTTATAAACGGAATATTCCCTTTGGGAACATGAAGTCTATAAAACCGAATATCCAATGCCTTGCTTTTGTAGGTGCTTCATAGAAGCGGTGAAAAAAGCAAAGCATTGGATATACCTTAGAAGGGTGGGTGGGAAAATGCGTTAGGGATTACAGCGGAAAGCCCACAGCGTAGCGAGGACTTGCAGCGAAAAGCCCGACCTGAAAGGTAACGCCCTATTTATTTCTTCTATTCATCAATCTTACTTTTTCATAACGTAAATACCTATACAAAGTAGCCTTACTTCCAATGTGTAAAATTCTACATATTTCATCTATAGAATAATCCCGATTTTCATATAAACGCTTTGCTGCTATAGCTTTTCTCTTTGCATCTTCCGATAACCCTATAGGTCGTCCCGTAAGTTTCCCTCGTTCTTTTGCAGCTTGTAATCCAGCCCTAGTTCGTTCTACTATTATTTCACGTTCATATTCAGCCAATGAAGCAAAAATTCCAAATTGACATCTTCCTAAAGCACTATTAGTATCAATACCATCAACTATGCTTTTGAATGCAATTTTTCTTTTCTGCAAACAATCAACTATATAAACTAAATCTTTCAAAGAACGTCCTAATCTATCTAGCTTCCAGATAACAAAAGTATCACCTTCTCGCAAATATGCAAGGGCTTTATCTAATTCGGGTCTATCCTTTACTCCTGATACTTTTTCCTCAAATATAAGTTTGCATCCGGCTTCTTTTAAAGCATCTAGCTGCAAATCTAAATTCTGTTCCCTCGTTGAAACACGAGCGTAGCCTATTATCTCCATTTTATTTAAATCCAAGTTTCATAAATTCAACTATTCGCGAAACTATTTTAAACTAGGGCTTTCCCCCCTGTTATTACCTCTAGTACTATTATAAATCAAAAGTACAGAAAAAGGGTCGATTAATGAAACTTTTAAATTTAAGAATATGAGTTATTCACAATTTATCATGGCTGTATTTGCCATTTATGTAGTTTACTACGCTGCAAACATCCTGTATGATGCTTTCCTAAAGCAAAGCAAAACCAATACAGGTGAAGAAGAAGAAATTATTTCAATAGGAGAGGAAGAAGAAATACCTCACAAAGTTGTAGATGAAGATTTTGAAACAGGCTCATACGAAAAAGAAGATGAAAAAAAAGAATCTGAACAGAATTATGTATCTGTAAATGAATCTATTGAAATGGAAGTTGAAACACAAGGTATTCCAATGGAACAACTTCTTGCTAAAGGGAAAAGCATGTTTTCACACGTAAATTTTAACAAATAAACAACTAATTTTTATTCAAATGAAAAAGTTTTTTTCAAAAATTGCTCAAAGAGCATTCGCTTTAGCCATTAGCATAATGGTAGTAACTAACACTTTTGCACAAGGTGCTGCGGGAATTGATGCAGCTAGTTCTGAACTTGCAACCTACATGGACCCCCTAGGAAACATGATGATGATACTAGGAGGTCTAGTAGGATTAGTTGGAGCAGTGCGAGTTTATTTAAAATGGAACTCTGGTGACCAAGATGTACAAAAGGCTGTTATGGGCTGGATGGGGTCATGTATCTTTCTGGTTGTATCAGGTGTTGTCGTAAAAGCATTCTTCGGAATCTAATATGTCGAAAGAGTATCCAAGTTACAATGTATATAAGGGGCTACAAAAGCCCCTTATTTTCAAAGGATTTAAAGGCAAGTTCATATATATCGGTGGAGCTTGTATTATTAGTGCTTTACTTTTATGTGCTATTGTTTCTACTCTGGCTTCTTTTATGTGGGGAGGTATAACTCTTGTAATAGTTATGTTTGGAGGGTTAGGAATAACATCGCAATTACAAAGAAAAGGGCTTCACAGGAAAGATAAACGAAAAGGCATATATATAGTATCACGCACTTTTATAAGAGATAGAAAAAAATAAAGCTTATGAAAAAGAAAAGTGAATTTGAAGCTCCTTATATTGGTATTGAAACAATAGACAATACTCCTATATTCTATAACCGAAGGGGCGACTATTCTGTTATCATTAAATGTGAAAATCCTATAATACAGTATTCAGCAGATATGGATGCTTACTATGATTTTCACCACTTATTTACTAATATCCTCAAAGTATTAGGAACTGGATATACAATACAAAAACAGGATATTCTATGTAAAAAATCATTTTTACCACCCCAGAATAGGAAGAACGACTATTTATCAAATCGTTATTTTGAACATTTTAAAGGACGAATATATACTGATATTTCTACTTATCTTGTTATTACAGGAGAAGTAGAAAGGTCTAAATTCTTTTCTTTTGACCCTCGAAGGTTTGATACTTTTATTAGAAACATCACAAAAGTATTAGGACTATTCGCTAACAGAGGAATAAGAGCTAAACTATTAAATGAAAATGAAATAGAAATATATATAAAAAGATTTCTATCTATCAATTTCAATCAGCAAACAGTAAGCCTAAAAAATATCAAAGCAAGAGAAGAAAATCTTATAATTGGAGAAAAAAACGTACAGTGCATTTCTCTTGTAGATATTGACGAAGTTAATTTTCCTTCTGTTATAAAACCATATAAAGAGGTCAATATTGGGCTAAGGTTTCCTGTTGACTTACTCTCTTTTTTGCATGATACACCAAGTATAGACACAATTATCTATAATCAAGTAATAAATATTCCAGACCAACGAAACGAAGCAAACAAATTAGAAGGCAAAAAGAAAAAACATAAAGGAATGCCTGACCCTGCAAATGATTTATGTGTAGAAGACATAGAACGAGTGCAGTCGGATATTGCCAGAGAAGGGCAAATGCTTGTATATGCACATTATAATATCATTCTTGCTGGTCTTGATGATATTAGTAAGGCTATCAACTATGTTGAAACATCTCTTTTTGATTGTGGCATTATTATTAATAAACAATGCTTCAACCAATTAGAATTATTCGAATGTGCACTGCCAGGAAACGCAATCAACCTAAACAGTTATGACAAATTTCTAACAACTTCCGATGCTGCAATTTGTCTTTTATTTAAGGAAAAATTACAAGTAACAGAAAACAGCCCTTTTCTTACCTATTTTACTGACAGACAAGGATTGCCTGTTGGAATAGATATGTCCGGAAAAGAAGGTGAGAAAAAATATACAAATAACTCCAACTTCTTTGTTTTAGGTCCAAGTGGTTCTGGTAAGTCTTTCTATGTCAACTCCAAAGTAAGACAATGGGTTTTAGATAACACTGATATTGTATTGGTAGATACAGGGCATAGTTATTCAGGAATGTGCGAATACTATCATGGCAAATACATTACTTATTCTGAAAGCAAGCCTATATCTATGAATCCTTTCCGAATTACTGAAGAAGAGTATAATGTAGAAAAGAAAAACTTTCTTAAATCATTAATTTTCCTGATATGGAAAGGTGCAAATGGTGAGGTCAAAAAGCAAGAAGAAGAAATTATGGATATTACCATAGAAAAATACTATTCTTTCTACTTTCATCCCTTTAATGGTTATTCAGATGCGGAAAAAGAAGCCATACGTGAAAATTTACTACTCGAATTTCAAGTCAATGAAGAAGAATTTGAAAACGAAAGGGAAAAAGAAGAACGCAAGATACTTTCCGAAAAAATAGAGAAATTACAGCAACTAGTAGAAAAAGGAGAAGGCGGAGAAAAAACCAACGCAGAAAAAGCGATACAAAACATTCTTATCGAAAAAGGCTTTACACGCCAAGAGCTTGATAATCCTGAAACTAGATTACTTTCTATAATAGAAAGACGAATCCAGAAGAAGGAAGATATATTGAAAGAAATAAAAGTTGAAAGCTTATCTTTTAACTCTTTCTACGAATTTTCCCTACGCATTATACCTATTATTTGCAAAGAGAACAAAATTGATTTTGATATTACTAACTATAAGTTTCTATTAAAAAAATTCTATAAAGGAGGACAGTTAGAAAAAACTCTTAATGAGGATTTTGACACTTCCCTTTTTGAAGAACCCTTTATAGTTTTTGAAATTGATGCAATTAAAGATGACCCTGAATTATTTCCAATAGTAACCTTAATTATTATGGACGTTTTTATTCAAAAAATGAGATTAAAAAAGAACAGAAAGGCATTAATAATTGAAGAAGCATGGAAAGCCATAGCTAGCCCTATGATGGCTGGCTATATACTCTATTTGTATAAAACAGTTCGTAAATTTTGGGGTATGGCAATGGTTGTTACTCAAGAACTGGAGGACATAATTAGTAATCCTGTAGTCAAAAACTCTATAATCAGCAACTCCGATATTATATGCCTATTAGACCAAAGTAAATTTATAGACAAATATCAAGAAATAGCAAATCTTTTATCCTTAACGGAAGTAAATCAAAAGCAAATATTTACCATAAATCAACTTCCCAATAAAGAAAACCGTAATCGGTTTAATGAAGTATTTATAAAAAGAGGAAATTATGGAAATGTATTTGGAGTAGAGGTTTCTCTACACGAATATTTCACATTTACTACAGAACGAATTGAAAAAGATGCTGTTGGATATTATCATATCATTTATGGTAGTTTCCAAACAGGATTGGATAATTTTATAATAGACCTAAAATCTTCCAAATTAAAAAATATGGATTGGGTTTTACAAGTCAATAAGGTACTAGGGTATCACTCCGATGATGGAAGCCTAAAAGATATACTTAACATCATAGGGGAACAACCATTATATAAGTATATCCTAGATAAATACAAATGGATTACAAACAGTTAAAGATAATATCATGAAGAAAATCCTATTTATTTTAGTGGTAGCATCTACTTTAACCCAAGTTGCATATTCGCAAAAGGCAGTCTTGGATATAACCTGTATGGAAACACTTATAGCTAATCATAAGGTGCAACATACTTCTTTCTCTAAAGTGAAAGAGAATGAAGCTCAAATAAGCCTTATACAAAAACAAATCAGTGAAAAAATGGTTCAGATTGAATTTTTCCAAAGCAAATTTTATAATAGCCTAAAATCTGTAGAAGCCATCATAAAAACAGGAAAAGATATTATCTACTGTACAGATATTGCAGCAGATATTGGTAAATATCAAAAACAAATGGTTGAACTTGCTGTAGGTGACCCGGCTTTATTATTGGTGTCAGCAAAAACAGAGCTAGAATTAGTTAATCGCACTGCGGATTTGACACAATACATTTATCAGGTCGCTATTGTCGGGACAGATGTAAACCTTATGGATAATAAGCAAAGAATAGACTTGCTTAAGTATGTTATTAATGAACTAAGAAACATGAGAGGTATAGCATACGCTGTATGCCGACAGATGAAAACAGCAAAAAGAAATGGAGTATTACAAACATTAGCTCCGGGGGTATTTAAATACAAAGATAATCGTTCAAAATTAGTTGATGATTTATTACAGAATTATAAAGTAAAACCTAAAAGATAATATGAAAAGAGTGCTTTTATTTTTTTCCCTAATGTTGATTATTGGAACTTCTAATATCTATTCCCAAATGCCAGTAAAGGATAAAGGGAAATGGAGTGTACTTAATAATATGGAATTTATGGATAGAGTACGACTACAACCAGAATGGTATCATTACTGGATATGGTATAAAAAGGTTTTGGGTATTAAAATTCCTTTGCCGGGCTTAGGGTTACACGACAAATACGGGAAGGAAGATAGACGTAATTTCCAGTTACAAGAAATTCCCATGATGGCAGCCGTAGAGTACAATAAATCAGAAACAGAAAAAGAAGGGTATAATGTTGATACCATATATAGACAGGAGCTCTTCAAATTTGGAGATAAAGAAATTGATTATCAATATACTTTAACTAAAAATCGCAGAAATGATATTCTTAATGATATAAATAAAAAACTTGTCGAATATTCTTCTAATGGCGGTAATAAAGAACACGTTGAAGTTATAACTGATGAAGTTACTAGAATAAAAAAGAACATTGATATAATCCATGATTCACATATGAGTAACTCTAAAAAGAGAGAAGCTTATTTAGATTTTGATAAAGAATTAATAGAGGTTCTTTCGCTAATAACAAAATTGAATAATATAAATAAAACAATAATGAACCATGAATGAGTTAATAGACAAATTTTTATTAGAATTATTCGAAGGAATAAATGATAAGCTGACTGTTTTAATGGGAGAATTTATAACAGATTCACAAGCATTAGCCGCAGCTTTTATGTTAATGTATTTTGGTCTTGAATCATTTAAGATGATGAGTGGAGATAAAAAACTTGAAATTATTCCGCTACTCAGACCTTTTGCCTTCGGCTTAATTTTAATGTTGTGGAATCCTTTTATAGAAACTATTAGTTATCCGGGAGAAGTTCTTACAGCAACTAGTAAATCTATGTTTGAAAATCAAATTGATGAAGTTGAAATGCTTTCACGAAATAGATATGCTCTTATAGACAGCGTTTCTATGGAATTATTAGCAACATCAGTCGAAGTAGAAAGAGCAGAAAACGAAACGAATAAAGATAAATGGTCTATAATGGGAATAGATTTTTCAGCCGTTGGAGATAAGATAGCTGGACTATATGTTTATGTAGTAGCAAAATTCAAAATGCTATTATTTAATTTCGCAGAATTCTTAATAGTCACATTTTGGCAAGTCTGTATTTATTTTGTGTTTTTCTTACAGATTCTATTTCGAGCTATTCTAATAATACTTGGACCACTTTCTTTTGCTTTTTCAATTTTACCAGCTTTTAGAGATGCTTATATACAATGGATAGCACGTTTTATTAGCGTTAGTTTATACTCCTGTATTGGATATATTGTTTTATCAGTTTCATTAGTTGCTATGCAATATGGATTAGAACGAGAAATTGAAATTTTAGAATATACACTTAGAAATGAAGCTGCATTTGTTATGTATGTCGGAATGACCTCTGGAGGTGTCAACAGCTTCCTTCTTACAGCATTACTTGGAGCATTTGCTATGCTTACAATACCTTTTGTTTCTACATGGATTGTAAGTACAACTGGAGTAGGACAAGCTATAGGGGGGATGGTTGGAGGAGCAGCCATTGCAACCAAAACTGTAGCAGCTCCAGCCACAGGTGGAGCCAGCGCAGCTATGTAAAAAGATTCATTAAAATTTAAACACACTATTATGATTATTAAAAACTTAGAAAATAAAATCAAACTAGCCGGAATTTTATCCATTGGCTGTTTTGCAACAAGTATAGTTATTTCAGGCATGGCACTAGCCTTTTGTTTCTCTTTAGTAAAAGCTGAAAGAAAAAAAATATATGTTTTAGATAATGATGTCCCTGTACTAGTGAAGCAAACTGGTACAGAAGTCAACCTAGAAGTAGAATGTAAAAGCCACATAAATCTATTCCACACTTTATTTTTCACACTACCCCCAGACGATGAATTCATAAAATACAACATGGAAAAAGCCATGTATCTAATTGATGATAGCGGATTAAAACAATATAATAATCTAAAAGAAAAAGGATATTTCAACACTATATTAGCGAGTTCTGCAACAGTAACAATTATGACAGATAGTATCAAGATAGACATGAATAACCTATCTTTTGAATACTATGGCATCCAACGTATAGAGCGAGAAACTTCTATTCTTAAAAGGCAACTTGTAACTACAGGGAAATTAAGACAAATTCCACGCACTGAAAATAATCCTCATGGACTTATTATCACAGATTGGAAAACGATACTCAACAAAGACCTTGATTATAAAGTAAAAAAGAATTTTTAATGAAACTGTTTAAACATAAAAAGAATGATAGAAAAGAAACTATCAAGACTAAATCCGAGCAAGCTACAGTTGTTCTTCTTACTAAAATATTTCAAAAGTTCGGAGTTAATAACGCTTGTGAACGCTTATTAGCGTGGGCTGATATACACCGTAAAGCTATGTTTGGAATTACGATTTCATTCCTTTCTTTCGTCACAATTCTATCATTAGTAATGCGTCCAGAAAGAAAGCCAATGCAAGTTTTCAACGAAGAAAAAAGCAGTATTTAGAAGCGTAGAACAACCAAAAACAATCAGAAATATCCAAGCATAAACATTTAATTATCAACACATTCTAAAAATTAACACATTTCGACTGCTTTTTGATGCTTCCCAAATTTCCACATATTTTTGAGACGTATTTCTGACGTGGAGAATTTGCGGGGCTTGTTTTTTGTCACACCGTGCAGACAGTTGACAAGAGTTTACAACCGTTTACGACAAGCGACAATACCTGCCCCGACATTCAGCGACGGTCACATCGTGTAGAAAGGCGACAACCGTTGACTGCCGTTTACATCCGTTCACCACTTCAGAGGAATACAGGATTGGAGAAATGAACCAGTAAACGATAAAGCAGTATGAAAGCAACCCGAAAATGCAGTTTTTGCGGCAAGTCCTTTGTAACCCGCAGCGGAATGCAAAGGTATTGCAGCGAGGCTTGTCAGGCAGAAGCCCGGCGAGCCAGAATGACACAGAAGAATAACCTCTTCAAGGCCGTCCGGCCAATCATGGAGATACAGCATCAGGAGTATCTCACCTTTTCCAAGGCAGCCATACTCATGGGCTGTTCCCGACAGTACATCTATAAACTTGTAGCCATGGGCAAGCTGAAAGCCTCACGCATCAGCAACCGCATGGCATTCATCCGCAGAGCCGACATCGAGCGGATGCTGGAGGGCAATCCCTACCACCGCATCCTGCCCGGCAGCACTTCCACACCGAAAAAATCCGCTTCATCTTCCTTTCCGGGCAAAAAAGAAAAAAGGGAAAAGGGAGGCGATGAGATTTTGGACTTCTATTCCGGTGAAGAGGTGATGTCCCTTTATAAGGTCAAACAGTCATGGCTCTATACCACCGCCAAACGCAACCGCATTCCCATCTGCCGCATCGCTGGAAAGAACTATTACAGCAAGAAGCATGTTGACGAGTTCTTCTGTGCGGCTGTTGATATGGAAAGTATCACCGACTGGCTCCTGACCGGAGAGGCGGAAGAGCTGTTCGGCATGAAGCCTGCCGCACTCCGGGCATATGCCTACCGGCACAGGATACCGACCATAAGAGAATACGGCCGCACCTATTACTCCAAGTCCCATCTGGACGAACTCCGCAGAACCGATCTTGTGAACGACGAGCGTTATTACACCGTGGAACAGGTCCGGCAGATTTACGGGCTTTCCTCAGCCAACATCTGCCATATCGTCAAGGTTAAGCACATCGAAAAGATAAAGGTCGGCGTGAAGAACCTGCTTCTGCGCTCCGACGTGGAGCGTGTCATGGCTGAAAGGAACAAATAACCGCAAGCAACCGCCATTACCCGAAAATTATTTCAAAATGATTGTCGTGGAGATATTCACGGCTGTTTCACGTTGTTCCTTTGCCACCGTAAACACGGAGACACCTCCGGAAGTGTACAACCAGTTAAAACATCACCAATATGAGTAAATGCAAGACAGTAACCTTGCGCAAGCGCAAGATCAAGAACGGTACACAGTATTCGCTGTGTCTGGACTATTATCCCGGCTACCGTGACAACACCACCATGAAAGTGATAACACGTGAAGCTCTGGGTATTTACATTTTTGCCAAGCCTGCCAACCAGCAGGAGCGTGACTTCAACGCACGCATGATGAAGAAGGCGGAGATACTCCGCAACAGGCGTTACGAAGCCATCTTCAACGAGAACAACGGCTTCTTTGACAAGGCTAAGATGAAGGGGGATTTCCTCGCCTACTTCAAGGAACTGGCAGACAGGAGAAATATCAAGTGGCAGCACGTCTACAAGCACTTCGAGCGGTTCGTGGGCGGCAAATGTACCTTTGAAGAGGTGGATGTGGACCTGTGCCGCAAGTTCATGGAGTACCTGCTGAACGCTCCCCAGACCATACACACCAACCAAAAGCTGCATATCAATTCTGCGGCAGGCTACTGGTCGGCTTTCCGTGCCGTCCTGCACACGGCCTACCGTGACAGGAAGATAAAGGAGAATCCCAACGGCTTTCTGGACCGTATCGAGAGTATTCCCACCATGAGGGAGCATCTGAGCCAGGAGGAACTGATACGGCTTGCCGAAACGCCATGCGAGGAAGAGGTTCTGAAAAGGGCTTTCCTTTTCGCCTGCCTGACAGGATTGAGGAAGAGCGACATCAGGCAGCTTACCTGGCAGCAGATACAGCCGTACACCAACGGCAAGATGTTCGTTACCACCCGTATGCAGAAGACGAAGCAGATTGTTCACAATCCCATCAGCGATGAAGCCTACGGACTGCTCGGGGAGCGGCATGAAGGGCTTATCTTCGAGGGCTTCAAGGATAAGATGCTGCAGGGGCCCCTGAAGCGTTGGCTGTCAGCGGCAGGCATAACCAAGAAGATAACCTTCCATTGCACCCGGCATTCATTCGGAAGCCTGCACGTGGAAATGGGCACGGACATGGCTGTCATACAAGCCTGTCTGGGACACAAGAACATTACCACCACACAGATCTATTCCAAGATGGCTGCACAGCAGATGTGTGACGTGGTGGACAAGATAACCCTGAAACGCAAGGAGGCATAGGCCTGTTTCAGGGTATTCAGGGGGAGCGGTTATTGCGTGCAGGCTTTAACCGCTCCCTCTGTTTCTAATGGCACCATTCCCTAAAAAGTCATTATAGTATGATATTCGGGTATGATTCCGGGCTTTTGGTGAAAAACATTGAAAAAGAAACCGCCAACCAAAGCTAAAGAGCAATAATTGGAAGAATACAATTAAATTTGCAAAGACCTGACAGTTACAAGTAATAACCGAAAAAAACGATATGGAACCAACGATAAAGGACAAATACATCATTCTGGGATTCATCGGCGTTGCCATCTGCCTGATTTCCTTTTTTATCACACTGATTGTCTCCGCAAGTTTCAATCAGGACAATTTTGTAAGGCTGATAGTCTTTGTATGCAGCAACATTCTCGGCTGGCTGCTCTATCTCTCTTTCCAGACGGTCATTTTCGACTCATACGAGATCTGGAAACTCAAGTCCGGCAAGAAAAAGGCATCTGCCGGAATCATAAAGGCTCAGGAAGAACAGCCACAGGATACGCATGAACCTGCTGCTCCGACACCGATGCCGACAGGCGGGGAAGCAACCCCGGATATAAAACCGGTAGAGATTGCCATTGCCCCGGAACTTCACGAAAAGAACCGTGCCAGCTATGAGGACAGACAGAAGCAGGAAGAAGCGGAACGGATCCGCATGGTCATGGAGTACATCCACTTCGTCATGCCCCGTATTGCCGACAAGGAGACCGTCAACCATATCTGTGCCGAGGTCAACAAGTGGATGTGCCTTCACAGCTACAAGCCCAAGCCGATAACAGGACGGCTGACCAGAGAGATTACCAACATTCCGCTCCGCCATTTCGTGTGGAACATCTCCGAGCGTTTCATGTACAAGAAATACTACAACGGGGACAACCGTGCCAATTTTATCAAGACCCTTTTTCCACGTGAATTTGCCGACACGGATATAGCGACCATAAAGAACTTCAAGGTCGATCCGTCAAAGACGCTGATTCCCATTGACGAACCCGAAAACGGCAGTCTGGACTTCCATTATCCCGAAGATTATGTACGGGAAGTGAACAGTTGACCGTTTCCCGGGGATATAACAACAATAACGACAAGTATCAGGCAATACGTAACAGCCTGTATCTCATTGTTTCCCGAATAACTTTGCCCCTCATTCACGGTTGGACATCGTTATTCGGGAATTATTTTGCAATGACCTTTCGTGAAGATATTCACGGCCATATCATTGCGGTCCTTTGCGCCAAGCCTTACAAAAGAGGCGAGTACGCAAATGGAAAAAACAGTGATTACATTCAACGACCTTCCCGAGGTCGTAGCCCAGCTTCGGGACGAAGTGATGAGCTTGAGAAGCCTGCTTACCGAGCAGCGCAGTGTGAACAATGCAAAGGCGGTGGACACCCATGTCCCCATGTCCGTGGATGAAGCGGCGGAATATCTCGGTATTCCCAAGGGAACGCTCTACATGAAACTGTCGGACGGAAGCATTCCGGCCACCAAGCCCGGCAAACGCTATTGCCTTTACCGTGACGAACTGGACAGATGGCTGGAATCCTCCCGCAAGAATCCCGTACCCCTGTCCGATGAGGAACTCAGCGAGTCCATGTCCTCCTCCCACCGCCGCAAGCCCGGTCAACGTAACTGGTAAGAGCCATGGAAGAGGACAAGAACTATATTAGCATGATACATGGCGACCTGACGAGGGCAGCCCAGATGCAGAACGGTATGCCGGAAAATATCGGTGTAATGAGCATAAAGACCGCCAACCGGACCATACTCGAAGCATCACAGCTGCCCACGCCCCGTGCGTTGTGGGACAGCTTCTGGTACGAGGGGGAACTGTCCTGCCTCTTTGCAGATTCCAACGTGGGGAAATCCATCCTTGCCGTCCAGATAGCCGACCGTATAGCACGGACTGACAACGTGCTTTATCTGGACTTTGAACTCTCTGAAAAGCAGTTCCAGCTCCGCTATACCGACGAGTACGGAAAGCCTTACATTTTTCCCGAAAGGCTGTACCGGGTATCGCTTGACTGCGACGCCCTTCTCGATGCCGACTTTGAAGGGACGATCATCGGCAGCATCGAACAGATGGCACAGCAGACCCGCTGCAGGATCTTCATCGTTGACAACCTTACTTACCTGTGCTGTGCCATGGAGAAAGGCGATGCGGCGGGACGGCTGATGATACAGCTCAACAATCTCAAAAAGAGATACGGGCTTTCCATCCTAGTCCTGGCACACACCCCAAAGCGTTCACTGGACTGTCCCATCACGTCCAACGACCTTGCCGGAAGCAAGCGGCTCTACAATTTCTTTGACAGCGTGTTTGTCATCGGGAAAAGCGCACTGGACGGGGGACTACGCTATGTGAAGCAGCTCAAGGTCCGTTACGGGACATTCTCGTACGATGCCGACAATGTGATTGTCTATGAGATTGAGAAAACGGACGCCTTCCTGCAATTCGTGTTCAGGGGCTATTCAACCGAAAAGGAACACCTGAAGAAACCGGGTGACAACGAATCGGGACAAAGGGATTGCCTTATCCTGCAACTGTCCCAATCAGGGAAGTCAGTCCGGGAGATAGCCTCGCAGGTCAATTGCGGCAAGTCCACCGTCAGCCGGATAATCCAGCGCAGCAAGGAGGACAGGAACGCGGCCGTCCCGGGTGTCCCGCTGTCCCGTCCCAAGGAGAACGGGACAATGGGACAGGTGGGACAGCATGGGACAGATGGGACAAGCGGGACAGCAGGAGAAGCAAGGCAGGCGGATCTGTTTGCAGGACATGAAAAGGAGGACAAGCCATGAAAAAGCAGCCTGCACACGGCTGTATGACAGCCGACCGTATCATTTACAGGACATGGGAGCATACAAACCGGGCCCTGATTTTCCAGAGTGTCCCGGGGTGTCCCAAGTGTCCCACTGTCCCAGCCTTTAGGGGGCGGGACAGTGGGACAACGGGACAAACAGTAGAAAACCAATCATCAAAAAAAGTCATGAGCAACTATTCATTACAGAAATATAAAGGAACGTCAACACGGCATACCTGTCCGAATTGCGGGGACAGACGTTCCTTTGCCTACTACGTGGACGAAAGCGGTACGCCCCTTCACCCGTCAGTCGGCAGATGCAACCACGAAAGCGGCTGCGGGTATCATTATACGCCCAGACAGTATTTTCACGACCACCCCGAATGCCGGACCGCCGGTGATTTCTCTTCCGGCAGGCAATGTATGGCGCAGAAGCCCAAGCAACCGCTGCAACAGACAGCCATCGGTTACATACCGCCACACTATGTGGAGAAATCGCAGAGCTTGCATAGCAACTTCTGCCGTTTCCTTTCAGTACTGCTTGATTCCTATTACGGCAGCAAGGCAAAGGAAGTGCTGGAACGGTTGATGGAGGATTACCGTCTGGGAGCTACCCGTGACGGTGCGGTCATCTTCTGGCAGATTGACCGGGAGAACAAGGTACGGACAGGCAAGGTGATGCAGTACAATCCCGGGGACGGACACCGTGTAAAGGACGGACAGACATCGGCAGTGAACTGGATACACAGCATACTGAAAAGGCAACGGGTACTGGCGGAGGGATGGCAGCTTTCCCAATGCCTTTTCGGGGAACACCTGTTGAGTGTCTATCCTGACAAGGTGGCGGTTCTGGTGGAATCCGAGAAGAGTGCCGTTATCGGTTCCGCCCTCTTCCCCGGCTATGTATGGCTGGCGGCAGGAGGCAAAAGCCAGTTGCGGGAGGAAAAGCTCCGTGTGCTGACCGGGCGGACCGTGCTTCTCTTTCCGGATGCCGATGCCTATGCCGAATGGAAAGAGCGTGCCGACGGCATGACCTTCTGCAAGGTGATGGTGTCTGACCTCATAGAGAAGAACGCAACGCCGGAGCAGAAGGCGGCACATATCGACATAGCCGACTGGATAATCTTCCAGATCCGGGAAAGCAGGATAAATTGTACAGCCGACCATCTGGTGGAAGCGGAAAGAATCCTGCAAAGGATGATAGAAAAGAACCCCGCCCTTCAAAAGCTGATAGATGATCTGGGGCTTGTGCTGGTCGGTGCATCCTCAATCGGCAGCGGTGACGGAACCCCTCCTTAACGGAGGAGAGCGGAAACCGAAGGTTGTAGTGTACGGACAATGGCTTGCCATTGATATAGCCCACTATAACTACACGCTTCGCTTACGTAGTTGTGGGCTCTCCCGAGAGGATTAGGGTTTTACCCTAATAACCCACTCAGGGCGTTTCTCCCCTGAGAACCCAGAGCAAAGAGTGACCCTCTCTTTGCAATCTCCGCTTATGGGTTGCACCCCTAAGAACCCCATGCGTTTACGGACAGCGGAAAAGCTAACAATAAAGTACAAACCAAAAAACAAGTATCTATGGCAACAAAATCAAGCATACATATCAAGCCCTGCAACATCGCATCGAGCGAGGCTCACAACAGGAGGACTGCCGAATACATGCGCCACATCGGAGAGTCCAGAATCTATGTCGTTCCTGAACTATCCACCGATAACGAACAGTGGATAAATCCCGACTTCGGCAGTCCGGATTTGCGGACGCATTATGACAATATCAGACAGATGGTAAAGGAAAAGACCGGACGTGCCATGCAGGAAAAGGAGCGTGAACGCAAAGGCAAGAACGGTAAAATAGTCAAGATTGCGGGATGCTCCCCCATACGTGAAGGAGTGCTGCTTGTCAGGTCGGACACCACACTGGCAGACGTGCGTAAATTCGGTGAGGAGTGTCAAAGACGCTGGGGAATCACACCGCTGCAAATCTTCCTGCACAAGGATGAAGGGCATTGGCTGAACGGTCAGCCGGAAGCGGAAGACAGGGAAAGCTTCAAAGTCGGGGACAGATGGTTCAAGCCGAACTATCATGCCCATATCGTTTTCGACTGGATGAACCACGAAACAGGAAAGAGCCGAAAGCTCAATGACGATGACATGATGCAGATGCAGACCCTTGCATCCGACATCCTGCTGATGGAACGCGGGCAGTCAAAGGTTGTCACTGGTAAGGAGCATCTGGAACGGAACGACTTTATCATTGAGAAGCAGAAAGCTGAACTGCAACGCATGGATGCAGCCAAACGGCACAAAGAAGAACAGATAAATCTTGCCGAGCAGGAACTGAAACAGGTGAAATCAGAAATACGCACTGACAAGTTAAAGAAGACAGCCACCACGGCAGCGACAGCCATAACTAGTGGAGTTGCTTCTCTTTTCGGGAGTGGAAAACTGAAAGAACTGGAACGTGCCAACGAAAAACTGCAAGACGAGGTTTCAAAACGGAACACCAATATTGAAAAATTGCAGAGCCAAGTACAGCAGATGCAGAAACAGCATGATACGCAAATCCACAATCTCAGAGAAATGCACAGGCAGGAACTTGACATGAAAGAAAAAGAACTGTCACGGCTCGCCAGAATCATAGACAAGGCTTTTAGGTGGTTTCCGATGTTCAGGGAAATGCTGCGCATGGAAAAGTTTTGTGCCATGCTGGGATTCTCTAAAGAAATGACTGAAAGTCTTATAGTCAAAAAAGAAGCCCTGAAATGTAGCGGTAAAATCTATTCCGAGCAACACAGGCGGAACTTTGATATAAAGGATGATATTTTAAGGGTGGAAAATGACCCTGACGATGAAAGCAGGCTGAACCTGACAATAAACAGGAAGCCGATTGCCGACTGGTTCAGGGAGCAATGGCACAGGCTTAGATATGGAGCAAGAGTGCCGCAACAGGAAGAAAGAAAAAGTAGAGGATTCAAATTATAATAGAAGCAATTTGATTAGTAATCTAAAAGCACTCCGATAACGATTAGAGTGCTTTTAGATTACTAATCATTAATTATCAAAGCAAGTGCAGTTTAAGATTTTACTGGAGAGCGTAAATTAAAGTGTGTCAAGTAAGGTAAAAAATAATAACTTTAGACACACTTTTTTATTATGAGCGAAAGATTTGATTACGAACAGTTCAAGGCGAACGCCATAGAACAATTGAAGGCGGGAGTACCACTATCCGGCAAGGACGGAGTATTGGCACCGCTGTTGGAGAATCTGCTTAACAGCGCGCTGGAAGGAGAGATGGACAGCCATCTGGAAGGAGTAGAACGGGAGTACGGGAATCGGCGCAACGGGCACATGAGCAAGCAGGTCCAGACCTCGATGGGCGAAATAACGATCAACACGCCGCGGGACAGGGACGGGACATTCGACCCGCAGGTTGTCCGGAAGAGGGAGAAGATACTGGCGGACTCATTGGCGGACAGGATAATAGGGCTGTATGCCATCGGGAACAGCACGAGGGAGATAAGCGACATACTGGAGGAGCAGTTCGGGAACAGGATATCGGCGGAGACGATCAGCAGCATCACGGACAGGGTGCTGCCGGAGATCCAGGCATGGAAGAGCCGGGCGCTGGAAAGCGTCTATCCCATAGTATGGCTTGATGCGGTGCATTATAAGGTGATGGACGAGAAGAACCGTCCTGTGACCAGAGCCATATATAATGTTCTGGCAATCAATTCGGAAGGCCGCAAGGAATTGCTCGGGATGTACATATCCAAGAGCGAGGGTGCGAACTTCTGGCTGGGTGTCCTGACCGACCTCCAGAGCAGAGGAGTCCGGGACATCCTCATAGCGTGCGTTGACGGGCTGAAGGGTTTCCCGGATGCGATAGCGAGCGTCTTTCCCGAGACCACGGTGCAGTTGTGTATAGTCCACCAGATACGCAACTCGATAAAGTATGTGGCCAGCAAGCGGCAGAAGGAGTTCATGAAGGATCTGAAGCAGGTCTACCAGGCGGTGAACAAGGATGCGGCGGAACAGGCTCTGGATGAGCTGGAACTGAAGTGGGGCGAGGACTATCCGATAGTCATCAAGAGCTGGCGTGACAACTGGGAAAGGCTCAGCGCGTACTTCCAATACTCCGAACACATACGGCGCATAATATACACCACCAACACCGTGGAGGGCTACCACCGCCAGTTGCGTAAGGTCACCAAGAACAAGGGGGTCTTTCCGAACGACACAGCCCTCGAAAAACTTGTGTTTATGGCATTTACAAGAATCAGACGCAAGTGGACGCAGCCTGTCCAGAACTGGGGTCAGACTGCCCAGCAACTGGCCATCCTGTTCCCGGACAGGTTCAGGATACTGTCCTGAAAAAACACTATTATTTGGAGTTCTTTGATAGGTTTGATAAATTAGCGGTTGGAGTAGGCGGCCATGGCCGCCTACTCCGACACAACAAA